>NZ_AUTQ01000080.1 GCF_000498095.1 Pseudoalteromonas sp. TB64 | reverse complement strand
AAAGAAAGTGAACGGTCTGTCAGCCATGAATGCATTTATCTGTATATCTGGGAAGATAAAAAAGCAGGTGGTGAGTTATACCTACATCTGCGCCGACACGGTAAGAAATATCACAAGCGCAGTCATGGTAAAACAAACCGAGGGCAAATAAAAAATCGCGTTAGCATTGAAGAACGTCCACAAATAGTTGATGAGAAAGGTCGTATCGGAGATTGGGAAATAGATACCGTTATAGGTAAAGGTCATCGAGGCGCCCTTGTTACCATTGTAGAGCGGGTCACCCAATTCACTGTATCAACTCAGGTGGCAGGCAAAACAGCACAAGCCGTCACTGCGGCGACGATAGAACTATTAAGGCCATATAGGTCAGCGCTTCATAGCATCACGGCTGACAATGGAAAAGAGTTCGCTTATCACGAGCAAATCACAGAGGCTTTAAGTGTACCTGTTTATTTTGCTCACCCTTATCACTCATGGGAGCGCGGATTGAATGAAAACACGAATGGATTACTACGCCAGTATTGGCCGAAGAGCACAGATTTTAAGACGGTAACACCAGCGCAAGTTATACCAGTACTTGAGCAACTTAATAATCGTCCGAGGAAGACACTAGGATTTGAAACGCCTGCAAAATTGATGCAGGATCACTTGGCGGCTAAAGCCGCCTAAACGTTATGCACTTCAGATTTGAATCCGCGAAGCTAAATGATTACCTAAATATTTTTAATTAGTAAATCACTTAAATAAAACGTTAGTGGGGTTAACTATGGCTCATCGGGTTTCGAAATTAGTAATGGTTATTGGCGCAGTTTTGGTGTGTGCTTCTATTCCATCTAAGGCTGCTTTTAAAGGGCTTACAGCGCAAGATGAATTTAATATAAAACTAAGAACTATTTATTTTGACCGCGATTACGATGCAGATTCAAGTGACGATTCTACTTTGGCGCAGGGTATTGAACTAAATTATGCATCGGGATACTTTGATAATTTAATGAGTGTAGGAGTCTCCTCGTATACGGTGTTAAATATTAACTCTACAGGTACGGCAGCTGGAAATATTTTACCCGCAGGTAATAAAAGTGGTGAGGTGGATGGCGGTTTTTCAAAGTTCGGACAGTATTTTTTAGACTTTAAGTTGGGTAATAGTGGGCATGTTAAAATTGGGGGTCAAAAAACTAACAGCATATTGTTAAAAAGTTCAGGGAGTAGGGCAATTCCCAATACATTTAGAGGTGTATTTGCAGATTACACCGTTGGTGATACAAAAATATATGGCTTTATTTATGATAAGTGGAGCCGTAGACACGATAAAAAGTGGGAGGATTTTTCAACCGACCAGTCAAGTACAGGTGCTATTAGCGTTATTTGGGGATTAGGAACAGCTTATAGTAAAGATGATTTAACCCTTGAAGCTGAGTATTTTAGTTCGCAAGATTATTTAGCAAAAGCGGCTTTTAGGGGGAGTTACGATATTAAGTTGGAGCAGAGTGATTTAACGCTTTCGAGTGGCTTATTTATCTCAAAAGATGATGGTGACTTATTTGTAACGGGCGCAGAGGGTGGTGATTTAGACGATGAAGATAAAGTTGGCGCTCTGGCAGGCTTAACTAATAGTGAAAATGATGGTCTAGCATATTATTTAGATGCAAATTGGAAAAAAGATATTTGGACTATAGGTGCTGCTTTTACAAAAGTAAGTGATGCTTGGATAGAAGACAACTTTAGTGGTGATCATGGTACGAACCCCTTCCCAACAAGGTCTTTAATTGGTGCAGATTTCACTAATCAAAACGAAAAAACGTGGCAAGCACGCTTTGGTATTAACTTAAAAGCATTTGTTCCAGGATTAAAAACAAAGTTTTATTACACTAACGGTACAGGTGCAGAAAATTCAGCTTTAGGTAAGTTAGGAGGTGAAGCCGATGAAAAATATTGGGCTATTGATACTCGTTACAGCGTTGAGTCTATAAAGGGGTTGAGCTTTCGTTGGTTGTTTTTAGATTATAATACAGAAAAAATAGGTAATGTAGATGGCGTTAAAGGCGATAGAGCCGACCATCGTTTATATGCCGATTACACTATTAAGTTTTAAAGTGATGTGGTGTTAATACATTGAGCGTTATGAAAATTAAAAATATTGCCTATAAAAAACGCGACTTACTTTTTATAGTAGTCGCGTTTAAAATTTAGTGATTAACCTTTAAAAATACCATTGTATTGGCTTATTGGCATTTATAAGTCGTAATTAGCATATTTATATAATCACTAAAATTATAGACTTTGTTTAGCTTAAAACCCCGATACATCAAGGTCAATTCAATCTCTAAAGATAGATACTTTTAGTTAATGCTAACAAAATTTAATATTTTTGCTTTGGCGCTTTTAATTGTTTTTCAAACTCATCTGAAAACAATATCGTGCCATCATCTTCCTCTGTTGGGAATGCAGCAATAAGTAAGTCATCTTCTTCAAGACCCGGTGTCCAGCGACTAAACCAATCTGCAAGTGGAATTGCTTTAGCTGTGCAACCAACCCATTCGCCAGTAGCCCATGCTTCTGCAAATTCGCGAGTTGGCCATACTGGTACGCAGTCGTCATCTTCGTTGGCAAGCATAACGCAGCCATCATCATCGTTTAAAATCCATACTTGTTTAAATTGCTGTACGGTTTCGAACATATAGGCGAGACGTTTTTTTGCTCCAAGTCCTAAAATTACTGCTTGTTCTTCGCTTGTATTTAGCGTTGTCATAATTAGCTCACTCTTAATTACTATCGATATTAATATATCTAAATTATATGCACACAAGTATATCGAGTTATATGACAGAGTGTTGAAAAGTTGCTATTTAATTTCATCAATGTAGATCTAATTTGTATATTGGTCAGTATAATTTTCTCACTAATTTGAGCGATCATTCAAAAATAAACTTGAATGTTTGCAAAAAGACCACATTGTACTAAGCATACTCTTAATGAAGGATTGAAAAATGACAACTGATCTACTTGCACCGTTTAAACTAAATAACACGATTGAGCTTAAAAACCACGTACTTATGGCGCCACTAACTCGTTGCATGGCTGACGATAACTTAGTGCCAACGCAAGATATGGTTGAATATTATGCTCGCCGTGCCGAGACCGGTTTAATTATTAGCGAAGCAACTATTATTCGTCCAGACGGACAAGGTTACCCAAATACTCCGGGTTTATTTACCAGTGAGCAAATTCAAGGTTGGAAAAAAGTAACTGACGCAGTGCACGCTAATGGCGGCAAAATGTTTGCACAGCTATGGCATGTTGGCCGTGTTGCACACCCTCACTTTTTTGATGGCGATGTACTTGCTCCATCGGCAATTGGCGTTGAAGGTTCTGTACCACGTATGCGTGAGCTTACCTACATCACACCAAAAGCAGCCACAACTGATGACATTAAAAGTCTAGTTGCTGATTTTGCAAAAGCCGCTGAAAACGCTATTGAAGCTGGTTTTGATGGGGTAGAGATTCACGGTGCTAACGGTTATTTAGTTGACCAATTTTTACATTACGCTGCAAATACACGCAGCGACGAATACGGTCAAACGCCTGAAAACATGTCGCGTTTTGCACTAGAAGTAACCGATGCAGTTATTGCAGCTGTGGGCAGTGATCGTACTGCACTTAGATTAACACCAGGTGCTTACTTTAATATGAGTGAAGATAGCCGCGATAAAGCGGTATTTGATTACTTATTAACAGAACTTGAAAGCAGAGAATTAGCGTACTTACACGGTGGTATTTTTGATGACAGCATGCGCTTTGACTCGCTTGAAGGCAAAAGCATCTCTGAATTTTTACGAGCAGGCTACAAAGGTACATTAGTAGGCGTGGGCAGTTATAGTTTTGAGTCAGCAAAAGAAGCTATTAACAATGCCAAGTTTGACTTAATAGCGATTGGTCGCCCACTTATTGCAAATCCAGATTATATTAGCAAGGTTGCAAACGGTGAAGAGTTAGTACCGTACAGCGATGACATGCTAGCTGAATTGAAATAAATTACTATTTGTAATAAGTTCTAGAAAATAATTAAGACACCCAAAGGTAAACCTTTGGGTGTCTTTTTTTGTACATATTCCCGCCATAAATCTCCCATATTTGTTTAACCTTTATGTAAATAAAGTTCATCTTCGTTGTCATATTTAAAATTCATACTGTCCCCGTTTTCATATTTCATAATTAAAACTAAACGGGACAACAATGTACGCTTTAAAAAACAAATCGCTTTTGAGCATGACTATTGCCATGGCTGTATCAACATCTGTTCATGCTAACGACAGCACCATAGAAGAAGTAACCGTGGTTGCTAAACCAACGAGTTACGCTAACAATGTTATTGAGCCTGCAATGCTTGAGCAACAAAGTTCGGTATCGAGCATATTATCAGTTATTGATAATTTACCAGGGATTAGCATAAACGAAGGTGATGCATTTGGTGGCGACGATTGGTCTACTACAATCACTATGCGTGGTTTTAGTATTGATGGGAACCAACAGCAATTAGGAATGACCGTTGATGGCATTCCCAATGGTGGCTCTAATTATGGCGGTGGTGCAAAAGCTAACCGCTACCTAGATAGCGAAAACTTAGCAACGGTAGAAGTTGGCCAAGGTACGTCTGATATTAAATCGGCTTCACTTGAAGCGCTAGGCGGTACATTTAACTTTGTAAGTAAAGATCCAAGCCTTGAAAAGGGCACTACCTTTGCTTATACATCAGGCAGCCACGATGCCACGCGTTATTATATTAAACACGAAACAGGCACTGTTTTTGATAACACACAAGCGTACGTAAGTTACTCGCAAACAGATACAAGCNAAGCCGCTGGATTGGCTCAGGGAGTAATGGGGGGAAAGACAACCAACATGCTGAGGTTAAGTTTGTATCTAATTTTAACGACTTAACACTTACCGGGCGTTTATCTTACGACGATGTAAGCGAGACAAACTATAACAGTGTAAGCCTTGAGCAGTTTGAACAAACGACCGATTGGGATCAGCTAACATGGAATTGGACGGGAGTTCCGCACTTTGACCAAATGTTTGCAGAAGGTTGGGGGACGCTCCGTGAAAATACTTTAGGCTATTTAAAGTTTGAATACGCGATTTCGCCAACCTCATTATTAACCGTTAGCCCTTATTACCATAAAAATTCAGGTCGCGGCGATTGGATCCCACCTTACTTAACAACACCTATTGATGAAAATGGCGACCCAACAACACAGGGCGGCACCAATGCAGGTTCTTATGGTTTTGCTGATAGTGAAGGTGATCCGCTTGCTCCAAACGAAGGGTGCACCGCAAGTTTAAGCTGGCCATGGGAGTCGGGCCCTGGTTTAAATCCTGCGTGTTACGATGCAACAGCAACGCCTGTCATGTCATACCGCCATACACATTACAACAAAGATCGTTTAGGTGTAACGGCAAACTACCAAGCTACATTTGGTGATCACGATATAGAAGCGGGCTTTTGGTATGAGCAAAGTGAGCGTGACGAATCTCGTGATTGGCACAAAGTAATTGATGCGCGTATTTATCATCACTTTGATAGCACGCCTTACTGGACACAATACAAAAACACGTTTGATACCGATACATTCAAATGGTACCTACAAGACTCGATTAATTTTGGCGACTTAACATTAAATATTGGTGCAAAACAGTATTTAGTTGAATTACAAAAGTACGACCACTTTGCTAACGAAAGTTCAGATAAAGTAGACAGTGACTCAGATGTGTTATTTAGTGGCGGTGTGTTGTATCAGCTAAATAACAGCACAGAATTATTTGCCAGTTACAGCGAGAATTTTTCCGCAATAAAAGACGGTGTGCTTGAACGAGACAGCTCAACGCTTACAAACATAAAGCCAGAAACGGCCGACAACATAGACTTTGGCATACGTTATCAAGCCGACAGGTTAACCCTTACAGCGACGGCTTACAGTGTTAAGTTTGATAACCGCATTACCTTTATTGCTCCAGGCAGTGGCACAGACGGCATTGATTACACGATTGGCACAAATGGCTCGTACGTAAATGTAGGAGGCATTGACTCAAATGGGCTCGAGCTTGCAGCAAGCTATATGTTTACACCAAGCTGGAGCGTTTACTCGTCGTATACTAATAGCAGTTCTGAGTATTCATCCGATGATCCAAATGCATACGATTCACAGGGCGTAATATTAAGAGATGAAAGTGGTAATGAGGTAGCACCAAGCTTTAGAAAAGGCGACAGCATAATAGATTCATCAGAGGATTTATTTGTGGTATCTACCGATTACTTTAGCGATGGCTTTCGTGTTGGTTTATCGGCTAAATACACCGGCGAGCGCTTAGGTGCATGGCAAGACGAAGAAACTCGCACGCGTAATAAAGTAGACGGCTACACCGTACTTGATTTTAATGCAGGTTACTCAACTGACGTAGATGCAGGCCCGTTTAAAGCCATTGATGTTTCGTTTGTTGTTTATAACGTTACAGACAAAAGCTACTTAGCAGGTGGCACTGGTAACGGATCTACTTATTACATAGGCGCGCCTCGCACTGCGGCAGTTACATTGACCGCTGACTTTTAAGTTAAAGTCTAGGGTCTGTTGATCTTTGCGGATTAAAATTTGTTCAAACTAGGGGCTATTTAATCGCGGCGCGAGGTTTGTAACCTAGTGGGCTAAGTAAAAACCGAGCAACAAAGAGTAAATAGCCCCTAGAAAGAACCCTTTGGGCAGCGCCTGTTTGGCATTAATGCTACGTTATCGCCCATTTATGGGGAATAACCACACTACACAGGCTCTGCCTTGCCTAAATACCAAACAGACTGTTGCAAATTTAACCTTGAAAGATCAACAGACCCTAGGATTAACAATTGAATTAAAGCAAAGCCCATCACCGATGGGCTTTTGATTATTTAATGACTAACGTATTGATTTATTAGAACCAATTTCAGTGAATAACTACCCCTAATATTGAAAATATCTTACACTGGTTTTATCTCAAGCAAGGTCAGTGCTATATGCTAAATATTATTCAATCAAACCGGATGGAAGCCCTGCAAGCGCAGTTCCACCAGCTATTAAAAATAAACCCATTGCAAAGTCCGTTCGACAAAGAGGTGGTGCTAGTGCAATCGCCGGGTATGTCGCAGTGGTTAAAAATAGGTTTGAGCGAAAACTTAGGGGTCGCAGCGCAGGTAGATTTTCCGCTGCCGTCGAGCTTTATTTGGCAGTTGTATCAGCAATTACTGCCAAATGTCCCTAAAGAGTCGGCGTTTAATAAACCTAACCTTGCTTGGAAACTGTTCGCAATTTTACCAACCTGCATTGATGAACCGCTATATTTGCCGCTAAAAACTTATTTAGAGGGCGATATAGACGGGCAAAAAACCTTTGCACTGTGCGAAAAAATAGCCGATGTGTACGACCAATATTTAATGTACCGACCGCACTGGATAGCCACATGGGATAGCGGCAAAGATGAGCTTGATGACGTAGATGTAACCATTGCCCCATGGCAGCCTGACTTATGGCGACGCATTGTAAAACTAAGCCAAGAACTTGGGCAAAGCCAATTTCATCGCGCTAATATGCAAGGGCAGTTACTTGCAGCACTTGAGACTATGGACAATAGCATACTGCCACAACGCATTAGCTTATTTGGTATATCGGCGATTGCCAGCTCCCAGCTAGACGTATTTGAAGCGCTGAGTAAAAAAACTGAGGTTATATTATTCTTTTTTAACCCGAGTGAGCATTACTGGGGCGATATTATAGATGAAAAAACAGCGGCTAAAATAAGCGCTAAATACGCTAAAATGCCGCTGGTGGAAGCGCAACAAAAAAAACAAACCAATCCAGATGAAGAATACTACTTTATTGGTAATCCGTTGTTATCGTCGTGGGGTAAATTAGGTCGCGACTATTTTGAGCAACTTGTACAGTTAGATGCCCGTTGGATTGACGGTTTTATTGATGTGTTTGACGACACCTTACTAGGGCAAGTACAAAGCGAGATTTATCAGCTTGCGTTTAAAGGCGAATCACTGACCGATAACAAAGAGTGGTTTATAAACGACGAAGGTAAATTACCAATCAGCGCAGCCGACACTAGCATTACGCTCAGCGATTGCCATACACCGCTCAGAGAAGTTGAGCGCTTGCACGACTACTTACTAAACTTATTTAATCAAAACCCAGCGCTTACCCCCAAAGATATAATCGTCATGATGCCCGATGTAGGCACTTACAGCCCTTACATTGAAGCCGTATTTGGCGGAGCACAAGGCAGCCGCTTTATTCCTTACGCATTGGCCGATTTAGCCATAGAGCAAGAAAAGCCCGTCCTTAGCTCATTTGCGAGTTTAGCTAACTTACCGTTTTCGCGCTTTGGTGTGTCGGATATTCTCGATTTATTACAAGTGACGCAAATAGCCGAAAAATTTGGACTTGAAGCGCACGAATACGAGCAAATTCAATACTGGCTTGAACGTGTAGGCGTTAAATGGGGTATAAACGCAGCGCATAAAAGCAGCTTTGATTTACCCGCTATCGACTTAAATACCTGGCAACATGGGCTCAACCGTTTACTGCTTGGTATTGCCATGCGCGACGAGCAATGCCCGTTTAACGGTATTTACAGCGCTGATGAAGTAGAAGGTATGGCGCTTGATACACTCAACAAGCTCGTGCACTTTATTGATGTACTGCAAAGCTTTAAAGAGCAGCTAACGGGCGATGATACGCTCACTAATAAAGCGCATATTTTAAGCGAGCTGTTAAACGCCATATACGAAAGTGAAAGCGATGACAGCTGGGATTTATTAGTACTTCAAAACGTGCTCGAAGAGTTACAAAAACACCACGACAACGGCGATTACAGCAAAGCGGTTTCGCAGCGTATTGTTAGTTACTTAATTAAACAAGGCATTCAAGAAAAAGGCGTGGGGCAGCGGTTTTTGGTCGGGCAAGTAAACTTTTGTACGCTTATGCCCATGCGAGCCGTACCATTTAAAGTGGTATGTATGCTGGGCTTAAATGATGCCGACTACCCACGTAACGTACAGCCCATTGGTTTTGACTTAGTGCCTTATTCTAAAAAGCAAAAAGGTGACCGATCACGTAAATTAGATGACCGTTACTTATTTTTAGAAGCGCTATTAAGTGCTCGCGACAACTTATACATGAGTTACATTGGTCGCTCGTGTTTTGATAACCAACCGCGTATGCCATCAACCCTTGTAAGTGAGCTGCTAGAGTATATTGGGCGTAGTTTTGTATTAAACGAGAAAAGCGAAAAAACGCTGCCCGCATGTCTAATCAATCAGCAGCATTTACAGCCCTTTAATAGCCATTATTATTTAGCCGATGAGCAAGCCAATACTGTGCTGAGCAACCACAGTTACAACCCAATTTGGCTGCCAAGTGAGTCAATTAAACCACAACCAGTTATTGCACTTGATGTGACTGTGCCAGAGCAGCTAGATCTAGATGTGTTTATTAGAAGTGTGTGCAGCGCACAAGAGAGCTTTTATCAGCAAACATTAGGTTTACGCCTGCCACAATTTAACGAAGTAGCAAAAGACGAAGAGCCATTTAGTTTAGATGCGCTGCGCCGTTATTTTTACCTTGATGAAATACTTAAAGCCAATATAAACGAGCAACCACTAAGTACCGAGCAAATACTGCAGCGGGGTGAGTTACCTCAAGCCAATGTAGGCAGCCTCATATTTGAGAGTATGGAGCACCGAGTTGATGCGCTTGCAGGGCAAGTAAAAGAGCACATTAAAGGCGGAAAAAGTGAGCCAATAGAAGTTTTGCTTACCATTGAAGGCACCAAAATAGAGGGCTGGCTCAATCATGTGTATTTGCAAAAACAAGTGTTTTACCGCAGTGCGAGTATTAAAGCGAAAGATTTAATTAAAGGCTTTATTTATCACCTCGCAGCGCAAAGTATGGATCAACAAGTAGAAACATTGTTACTTGGGCTTGATAAGCAAATTACTTTTGCGCCAATTAATAAAGCTGATGCCGATGCATTGCTACTTGATTGGTTTGAGTTATACAAAGCGCTGCGCGCGGAGCCTGTGCCGTTCTTTCCGGTAAGTGGTTATGAATACGTTAAAAGCGGCGGCGATATAACAAAAGCAATGAGCAAATTTAGCCCGCAATACATAGGGCGAGGCGAGGGCGAAAATCCGTATATTCGCTTAACGGTGCAATCGCTAAACGACTGCCAAGATGAATTTATAAAATGGAGTGATAAATTGCTCACGCCTTTATTTGAACACGCAAAGGAGAGTGACCATGCAAGCGCTTAATCCTCTTACTATGCCGCTCATTGGTCAAAGTTTAATAGAAGCCAGTGCGGGTACTGGTAAAACTTATACAATTACGGGGCTGTATTTACGCTACTTACTAGGTATGCAAATAGAAGGTGAGTTAAATACGCCGCTCAGTGTTGAGCAAATTTTGGTAGTAACCTTTACCGACGCTGCCACCCAAGAAATTAAAGACCGCGTGCGCAGCCGAATTATTGCTGCACGCGACGCACTGCTTGGGCAAGACCCAAACGACGAACTCATTGAAGGCGTAATTGCCAAAATTGACGATAAACACCGCGCGTTTGATTTACTCGATGCAGCTGCTAAATCAATGGATGAAGCNGATGCTAAAACAACATGCGTTTGAGTCGGGTGTGGCGTTTAATCTCGAATTTATTTTAGATGAGTGCGACATACTGCTCGAAACCATTAAAGATTTTTGGCGTGCGTTTGTATACCCACTTAACAAAGAGCGCACCGATGCTATTTTAGATGTATTTGCCGCACCAGAGGCTTTATTTGCTCAAGTGGCGAGTATTTTAAACAAAGCTAATGCGCACATTACGCCACAAATAAATTTAGATGATGTATGGAAAGCCCGTGACGAATACATAACCCGTGTACCTGCATTTAAAAAAGCGGTGTTAGAGCAAGAGTTTATAGGTGCTATTAAAGGCTCGGGTTTAAGCGGGTCTAAAACGCCAGCACGAAAAGGCAGCCTTAGTGCGCTTGAGGCATTTTGTTTAGGCGGCGATTTGTTTTTTGAATTTGGCACTAGCAAGTATTCGTTTGAAGTATGGAGTACAGAAAACCTAAGCGATGTGAGCAACTATAAAAAGAATCAGCCATTATTTGTGCATCCATTACTGAGTCAATTTGACGAGCTTGCCGCCCTTAATAACACCATAAACCAAGGGCTTAAAATAGCAGTTATACAACATGCAGCACGCTGGGTAAAAGCCGCAATAGTTAAGCGCAAGCAAGAGCAAAGCGTGATCACCCCAGATGACTTACTGACCAATTTACACAGTGCGCTTAATAACGAGCAAGGCGACGTACTGGCGCAAAAAATTGCGCAGTTGTTTCCGGTTGCCATGATTGATGAATTCCAAGATACAGATCCGATTCAGTACGGTATTTTTAGTAAAATTTATGGGCAAAAAAATACCACGCTTGCCATGATAGGCGACCCTAAACAGGCTATTTATGGCTTTAGGGGCGCGGATATTTTTACGTATATTGGCGCAAAAGAAGCTGTACAGATTGATCAGCAATTTACGCTGGGTACTAACTTTCGCTCAAGCACCGATATAGTAAATAGCGTTAATAGTTTATTTGGCAAACACGCTAACAGCTTTATTTATAACGACGCCATACCGTTTAACGCAGTGGCTGCTAAAGGTAAAAAAGCGGATGACTCTTTTTTAATTGATGGCAAACCCGCTACCGCATTCGAATTTAATGTATTTGTAGATGAAGCCGCCGATGAAAAGAACAAACCAACTAACAAAGGTGTAGGGCAAGCGCATTTAGCCACTCACTTTGCGAATAAAATAGTGACCCTGCTTGAAAAAGCAAAACAGGGGGACGCGTGTATTGGCAGTACCCCTGTAAGCGCTGCCGATATTTGTATATTAGTGCGCGACCGTGTTGAAGCGCAAATAATGAAAAAAGCGCTTAGCGAAGCCAAAATAGCCAGCGTGTATTTATCACGAGAAAGCGTTTTTAGCCAAGAGCTTAGCCATCACCTACTTAACTTTTTAACAGCGCTGCATGGACAATATGATGAGTCATTGCTGCGCGGTGTTTTAGCTGGTCCACTATTTTGTTTAAGTTATAACGAAATACATGCACTCGCCGATGATGAAAATAAATGGCAAGACTACTTAAACTTTTTTGCACAGCTTAGCCACATTTGGAACAAGCAAGGCGCTATGGCAATGCTTGAGCGCTTAATGAGCCATAACCAGCTTAGCGCTAAATGGCAAGGATTGGGATATAACGTTGAGCGTTGGCTGACTGACTTTAGGCATTTGGGCGAAATACTTCAGCAAAAACAAATAGAGCTTGAAGGCACGCTGCGTTTGCTGCGCTGGTTTGCACAAAAGGTAAGCCAACAAGACGGTGAAACAGTACAGGTACGCCTAGAAAGTGACGCCAACCTAGTTAAAATTGTCACTATGCATGCTTCAAAGGGGCTTGAATACCCTCTGGTATTTATGCCATTTGCCAGTGGCTATCGCGAAACAAAAGAAGCGCTTTATCACAATAACGGCAAGCTAATCTACGATTTAAGTAAAGACGAAGATGCCCTTCAAAAAGCAGAACAAGAACGCTTAGCTGAAGATTTACGCCTGCTGTATGTAGCACTTACTCGCGCTGTGCATTTTTGTGCGCTGGGTGTTTATAACATTGGGCAAGGGCAAAGTAGCCGCTTAGCTATGCAAAGTAGTGCACTAGGACACGTGTTATTTGCAGGGCTTGAACTTGCCAGTAGCCAAACATGGCGCACGCATTTAAGTGAGTTTTGCGACGCTAATAGCGCGATGAGCTATCAGCAATTTACCTCACAAACGTTATTAGAGCAGGGCAAGCTTTGTTTTAGTAATAGCAAAATTGCGCAGCAAACATTAAGTGTTAATAAAGTAACGGCAAATATTGAGCGTAACTGGCGAGCAACCAGCTTTAGTGCGTTAAGCTTTAAAAAGCATAGCGACCAATTAGCCCCAGGGCGAAGTGATGAAGATCACGAAAAAGACGAGTTTGCAGTGCAAGAGGACGAACTACCATCACCTTATAGTTTTCCTAAAGGGCCAAAGCCGGGTAGCTGTTTGCACGAAATATTTGAACAAATAGATTTTATTAGCCCAATAGTTCACCCAACTAATACCGAGCAAAACTTATCTGAGGTAGTTAAGCGCAGCCTTGAAAAATACCACATCGGTGAGCAATGGCGAGAAGTGGCTGAAAAATGGGTGCTTGATGTTCTTGCGTGCCCTCTAGATAAAAGCTCTCTAGAAAACAGCCTTCTTTCATTGGGTGTGCTTACACCCAATGATTGCCTAGTCGAAATGGAGTTTAATTTACCACTTGAGAGCTTAAGTGCACCAAAGCTAAACGAAATGCTGGTTAAACATTTTGGCTTTACGCAAAGTAAGCTTGAATTTTCGCACGTAAAGGGCTTGTTAAAAGGCTTTGTCGATTTAATATTTTGCTACCAAGGTAAGTATTATATTTTAGATTATAAGTCTAATTACTTAGGCAGTACGCCAGCTGACTACGAAGGCGATATGCTTGAGCAAGCAATGAGCAGTCATCAATATCATTTACAGTATTTAATTTACACCGTTGCACTGCATCGTTTATTAAAACAACGCATAGCTGATTATTCAATTGAAACCCATTTAGGCGGCGTGTATTACACATTTTTACGAGGAATGCCGGCAGGGCAAGGCGTGTACTTTAAAAAGCTAACTGAAGAACAAGTGATTATTTTAGATGGCTTATTTAGCCAAGGAGCCATGCTATGAGCGATTTAAATGAGCAACCTGGCTTATTTGACGATATAGACGAGACACTTAATAATGAAGCCGCAGAGCCTCTTACTTCAAAAAATGTAGCACAAGATGCCCCATTAGAGGACATTGTGTTAAACAATGCGATTATCGAAGTCCCGCTACTTGAGTATTTATTAGCGCAAAACCGACTACGTGTAGTTGATGTTAAACTCGCAGAATTACTGTGTGCTAATGACATTGAGCAAACTCACAATGAACTATTTTATATTATTTTATTACTGTGCTTATCGCAGCAAAGCCAGCATAGCTGCCTAACCTTAAATGAAGTTGATTGGAGTAACCCTTTTAACTTGCGCAAAAGCGACTTTAATAAACTCGATGGCAATGTACCCAGTACGCTAAGCCCGTTTAGTGATGACTTTAATGTACATACAGCGCTCAGTTATTTACAAAACCATGAAAGCGTGGGCGAAAATAAACCACTACAACTGTTTAACGAGCGACTTTATTTTGCGCGCCTTGCCGGTTATGAACAAACACTCGCAGATAGATTATTAAGCATGAGCGAGCGAAAGCTCAATATTAATAATGAAGTATTGGCTGAACTTTTAAATACCTATTTTCCTGCTGATTCAACAATTGAAACTGATTGGCAAAAAGTGGCGTGCGCGATTGCCGCCACTAAAGGCTTTAGTGTGATCACGGGTGGCCCTGGTACAGGTAAAACTACCACAGTGACTAAGTTGCTGGCTATTTTGCAGTCACTTTATGAAACCGCGCCCCTTAGTATTAAGCTAGTGGCACCCACTGGTAAAGCAGCTGCACGTTTAAGTGAATCTATTTTAGGTGCCAAAAATAAGCTCACAACGATCCCTGATGATATAAAAACGCTGATCCCGCAAAGCGCTCAAACTATTCATCGCTTATTGGGAGTAAAACCGTTTACTAATAAATTTAGGCATAACAAAAGCAATCCGCTGCATTTAGATGTACTAATTATTGATGAAGCCAGTATGGTCGATTTATCGCTGATGGCTAAATTAATAGAAGCACTGCCCGCGCACGCGCGATTAATACTCCTAGGTGATAAAGATCAGCTTGCCTCGGTAGATACCGGCAGTGTAATGAGCGATTTATGCCAAGGTTTAACACTTGGGCAAACGCCAAGCTACTCGCAAGCACGTTGTGATGAGCTAAATAGTTTATGTTTTAATAATAAACCTAAACTCGTATCGCAAAGCGTGAGTGAATTTAAACTTGCAGATTGCATTGCCTTTTTACAGCACAGTTATCGATTTGACGCACAAAGCGGTATTGGTCAACTAGCACTTGCGGTAAACACCAATAACACCGGTATTTTAAATTACGTAGAGCAAGAAAGTAGTGAAGGGCGTTTTAACGATGTAATTTTAGATTACGACTTTGTAGCAAAACCGATTGAAAAGCTCGTTAAAAGTGCAGCAAGTCATTATGCAAAATACCTTAACTTAATTGCCCAAGGTGCAGATGTTGCACAGGTGCATACTGCTTTTGCTAGTTATCAGCTTTTAGCTGCGGTACGAGAGGGCGATTACGGCGTTCATAGCTTAAATCAACGAATAGAGCGCGTGTTGCAACAGCAAGGTTTAATTACCGTAAGTCCTAATACTCACCACTACACGGGTATGCCTATTATGGTGAGCCAAAACGATTACCAGCTTAAGTTATTTAACGGTGATATTGGTATTTTAATGCCCGATGAAAGTAATCAGCTCAAAGCCATATTTATTGACGAGCAAGGTAATCAACGAGCATTTTCACCTGCACGACTCCCTGCACACGATAAAGTATATGTAATGACCATTCATAAATCACAAGGCTCAGAGTTTAGTTACACAGCCATGGTACTGCCACCGCTAAAACAAGCGCGCATGGGTATTAACAGGCAATTAGTGTATACGGGAATAACCCGTGCTAAAAACACCTTTGAGCTGGTGGCTGACAAAAAAGTATTGCAATTAGCAATGAATAAAAGCGTATCGAGAGCATCTGGTTTATATGAAAGGTTGAAGTTTGAGAATTAAGGTTCTGCTGGGACATAGAAGTTATTTTATTGATGTATCCACATATTTGTAGATACCAGTGTTTATGTATTGGCTATTTTAAAACTTTCTGAATCTAGTAATTAAAGCCCTTATTATTTATCGCGTTATAAATAATATCTTCTATAATAAAATTAATTTCATATCGAATGTATTAGTAGGGATATTAATGTTTTTTTCTAAAAATAAACAAAACGAAATAGCTTCTCTAAAAGCTGAACTTTACCCATTACAGCAAGTGTGGGATGGGCTTTATCGTGAGATGCTGGTACTTAACGTTCTTTATGATGGGCGAATTTCCCATGCTAATGACCAGCTATTAGAATTTTTAGGCTACAGTGATGATGAATTGACTAACAACCCATTTAGTGATTTTCTAACAGATCAATCTCGCCAATCAAATGAATACAAAAATTTAGAGAAAGCAATAAAAAAAGAAGGGCATTGGGGTGGCGCATTACAAATAATACGCCGTGATGGTAAATCAGAATGGCTTCGCTTAATAGTTCATCCGGTGAAAGGCGAGCAAGATCAACTTCTTTATTTTTCTATATTTGGTAGTGTGCTTACAAAAACAATAACGGCTTCTCGCGAGCAAAGCGATACTATTAAAGCTATATATCGTTCTATGGCGGTAATTGAGTTTGATTTAGAAGGACATGTTTTAAAAGCAAATGATCAATTTTTGGCTGCAATGGGTTACAAAGAAAATGAAATACTAGGTAAACATCACCGTACGTTTTGTGAATCGTCAGAATCTAACTCAAAAGAGTATCTACAATTTTGGGCTAAATTGAGAGAAGGTAAGTTTATTGCAGAGCGCTTTAAACGTGTTGATAAGCATGGAAACATTGTATGGTTAGAGGCTTCATATAATCCAATCTCAAATGACGCGAATGAGCTTTATAAAGTAATGAAGTTTGCAACCGTTATAACCGATCAAGTAAATCAAGAGATTGCTATATCACAAGCAGCCGAAATTGCTTATAGCACCTCAACACAGACAGATAAAAAAGCAGAGCAAGGCGCTCGCGTTATACAAGATACAGTCGCTGTAATGACCGAGCTGGCTGTAAATATGGAGCAAGCTGCAAATGAAATATCAGCGCTTGATCAGCAGTCGCAGCAAATATCGAGTATTGTACAAAGCATTAGTAGCATTGCCGAACAAACAAACTTATTAGCATTAAATGCCGCAATTGAAGCCGCTAGAGCCGGCGAGCAGGGTCGAGGTTTTGCTGTGGTTGCAGATGAAGTGCGATTGCTTGCATCGCGTACCTCAAAAGCGACCGAAGAGATTGTAGAAGTTGTGCAACGTAATCAATCACAAACACAAAATACGGTTGCTGTAATAGAAAAAGGTAAAGAAAAAGCAGAGCAAGGCTTGGCGTTATCTAAAGAATCAGGTGAAGTGATGCAAGAGATCCAACAAGGCGCACAAGAAGTTGTAAATGCGATTGGACAATTTACCAGTGAACTTAAAGCTAACGGTTAATTTTATTTTTTCCTCATTATAAAGCAGGTATTTGTAAAATTACCTGCCTAAACTTTACCACTCCTCAGTACAATCCTTAAACCCATCTAATAATTCTGAATTTGACAATTATAGGCTTTTTACTCAGTGATTTGTGCGAAATTAATTACTTATCAATGTAAATGATAATAAATTGTTGCATTTTTGTTTTTTGTTCCTAATACTGGTGAGTGCTCGAACTGACACTGACAGGTTTATGCGGGCTAAACATGAATACCTTAAATAAAAATGATATTTTATATACGCGACATTAAGGAATTGTATGAACAACAAAAAACGCACACACACATTAATAAAGCCAAGCCATTTAATTGGTGCGGGGCTTGCTATGCTAATGAGCTTTTCTGCAGCGAGTAAAGATTACAAAATTATATTAATTCATGGTTTACAGACCTCGCAAATAACAAATAAATCAGATAGTAATGTCGTTAACGATGGCGAAGCATATTGGCAATCGTATTGGAATAATCGAGCAGATGAACGCATTGATTGGCCTGCTTACGAACGTGTAGAAGGCAAAATTGCAACCGATTGGGTTTGGCCAAAATTAAAACAAATATCAAGCTCTAATTTGTGTAGTGATGGCTGTGTTTTTGTAACACATTCAACGGGCGACCTAATTGCTCGCCATATTATTGATAACCAAGAAAACTGGTTAGAAAACGAAGGATTAGAGCCACTTAATATTGTAGCAACCTTTGATCTAGCCGGTGCTGGTGGGGGAAGTGAGCTTGCCGATGTAGCTGTGAGTGCTTTAACTGGCGCATCATGGAACTTTGCAGTCGATGCTGCACTCAAATGGTGGCTAGGAAGTGATGTAACCGAAGCTGTTGGTGTATTACACGATTTAAAAGTAAACAATGCACGTAAAATTTCACCATTCCCAGATGCACGTACGCCACGTTTACGCTTTGTTGCCGATGGAAATGCATATTTGGGTTTAACGGGTGGTTTTTTAAAAGGGAATGATGATTCGGTTGTTGCATCACATTCATCTTGTGGGGCGAGTTCAGCAAAAGCATTTGGTAGTTGTAATAGCAGTATTGATACTGATGGTCGATTACAGTCACAGGGTGATGCCGTCAATAGCTTTATGTCGAATCACTACCCTATGATGATGAGTGAAAGTTACAGCCACAATGAGATTCATAATGCTGAGCGCAAAGGTAATGTAACAATCGCTATGAATAACGTAGATGTAGAAAATAATACTGTAGAGTTTGAAACGTTTGATGAAACCACAGGCACTTGGTTTTGGAAAAAACAGTATCGTTACATAAAAGATTCAAATAATTTAAGTGCATCGGCACTTATTTATAATGTGATCCCATAACATACAAGGCGTGTAGTGAAAAACTATACGCCTTATAAAAGAATGAAATATCAAAATGAAAAAATTTTATACGGTAGCTTTAATTATTAGCGCTGTTTTATTTACGCTGTGGTTTACAACTAAAAATGGTTCTGAGAAATTAACCGAGCTTTCAATTACGCCTGTAAAAAAAATACCAAGTGATTTTGATATAACCCCAGCTAAAGTTATACCAATTGACTTACCAAAAGCTAAAAAGCCAAAACAAGTGTCGAAACAGCAAATTGCATTTAATGAAGATTTAGCACAAGCAGCTGAACAGGTAGTAATGCAATACGAGAGTGCACTTAAGTTTCCTCCTTATTCTCAACCACTAAGCCCTTTAGATGAAGATAGATTAAAACCAAATTTGTTTTATCCTGTGTCGAGTCCTATTGATGAAAACGGTGGTGCTTTAACTGTTAGTCTTAAGCAGTACCGTTTTACATACCCAGAAGAAATAATATTAAACGTCAGTGGGCAAGGTCTTGGTAAGGTAGTTGTTGAGCTTTCTAATACTGATACTAAAAAAGTGCTGCGAACGAATAAAGCGACTGCAAGTGATGACGAGGTAAGCATTACTTTTAAGGGAGAAGAAGATTATCCTCGCAATTTGCAACTATTTATAGAAGCTGATATAGCAGATAAAAAAGTACCTGTTGTAGCGCAAATTCAATACATGCCACCAAGTGCAACGTTAACTGGATTTGAAAATGCATATGCACAAAACGAAAACATGATTGTGCCAGCTAACTTAACGGTTATAAAAAGCGGTTTGTATCGTGTAAGAGCAAATTTATACAGTGGTAATACACCGCTTGCTCATTTAGTTGCTAAAGAGCGGCTTACTAAGGGAAGCCAAACACTTTCTTTAAAAGCTCATTGGTCGGTACTACCACAAGGTATTACAGATATGCGCTTGAGTGATTTTGTTATTGAAAGAATGTCACCAAGTCCAGGTGAGCTAAATAGCTTTGGTAATAGTGAAGTTAGTGAGTTTGATATTGATGATTTTGCATACGATAGCTTGCAACAGTTACCATATCAGGCTAATGCACAAGAAAAGTTAAGTCTGGAGTTTTTACAAGGTTTAGCTGAGAGTTAAAAATAAAATTTAATACTGAATTGGTATATTTTGAGGGTTTGTATATAAATACAAACCCTTAATTATAGTTAGCTTAGATTTATAGTTACTACGCTTGGAGTATCTTGTTCATCAGGTTCACTATTAACAGGTACTTTAGGAATATCTGGTTTATCAAGGGCTATATCGCCACCATCAATTACTTCACCGGTTTGTAAATTTTTAAAATCAAATAAGTCAGCGTCAGCCAAATGTGAAGGTACTACGTTTTGGATTGCTGTAAAAATACTTTCGATACGCCCAGGATGTTCTGCATCCCATTTAGCTAACATTACTTTTGTATGTTTACGTTGTAGGTTTTCTTGTGAGCCACACAGGTTACACGGAATAATAGGGTAACCTTGTGCAAATGCATATTGGCTTATATCGCTTTCTTTACAGTATGCAAGTGGACGAATAACCATGTGCTCACCGTTATCGCTCATCAATTTAGCGGGCATACTTTTTAGTTTTCCGCCGTAAAACATATTTAAAAACAATGTTTCAATCATGTCATCGCGATGATGACCAAGGGCTATTTTAGTCGCACCTAATTCTTTTGCTGTGCGATATAAAATACCACGGCGTAAGCGTGAGCAAAGTGAACAGGTTGTTTTACCTTCAGGAATAATATCAGTAACAATACTGTAGGTATCTTCTTCTACAATTTTGTATTCAATATTTAATTTATCAAGATACTGGGGTAAAACATGCTCAGGAAAGCCTGGCTGTTTTTGATCAAGATTTACAACAAATAGATCAAAATTGATAGGAGCAACACGCTTTAAGTGCTGAAGCATTTCGAGCATGGTGTAGCTATCTTTACCGCCCGAAAGGCATACCATTATGCGGTCACCTTCTTCAATCATATTGAAGTCCATAACGGCTTGACCAGTTTGGCGACGTAAACGCTTTTGCAGCTTATTTAAGTTAAATTGAGCTTTAGCTTGATCTGAGTGTGACAATTACGCCCCCTAGTAAAACAATACAGCAAAGTTATTTGCTAAAAATAAAGGGGCGTATTATACCCAAACCACCTGAATATGCGAGTTTAGGATGTAATTAAAATTGATTTAAACATGCCTTATTAACACGTAAAAATAACTCGCTTATAACTTGCACATAAAGCTTAAAATTAATCCTTTGCCATAGGGCTCACGTAACCATCGGGTTTGAGTGCCAGTACATCACAGTCTAGGCTATCAATTACATGCTCTGCTGTATTACCTACAAGAGCAGCACTTAAGCCCGTGCGACCTACGGTACCAATAACAACTAATTCGCTATTTAACCGCTTTGCTACATCAGGGATTACATCCTCTGGCAGGCCTTCTTCAATAAAACATTGCTCTGGGTTTAAATTAAACTCTGCAGCAAGTGCATTGGTTGATTCATGATGATGATTTTTAACTGATTCGTTGTAAAGTCCTGGGTTAAACTCAGGAATTTCGATGGCAATATTAATAGGAGTTGCAGGATAGGCATTAACTAAATTAAGTTTTGCGTTGGCAAGTTCACATAAATATTGTGCGTCTTTAATAACGCGCTTATTAAGTGCTATATGTTCTTCATTTTCACTTACTGCATTTACTGCAGCTAAAATATTACCATGTGCTGGCCACACCATTTCTTTCACAAATAATACTGGAGCGGGGCACTTACGCACTAAATGCCAGTCTGTTGGGGTAAAAATAACTGATTTAAGTGCACCATGTTGGTGTGTGCTTTTAATTACTAAATCGTACTTTTGCTCAATTACAGTATCAATTATGGCTTCGTAAGGACGATTATGCCAAACCACTTGGGTTTCAATATTAATGTCTTTAAAAGGAGAGATTAAATCTTTTAGCCATAGTTCACGATCTTTTAGAACGGCATCGCGCATTGCTTCGCGTTCATCGCCAGATAACATAGTCGTCATTTCGTAAGAGAAGTCGTAAACCGTCATAAAGGCGGTAATACTTGCGCCAGATTTTTTAGCTAAATCTATTGAACGTGCTAAACCGTGTTGATCATCTTTGGTGGGGTCGATAACCGCAATAATGCGTTTAATAGTGTTCATATGCTACTCCATTTACTTAACGGGTGTACTTTTAGTGTAACTTAAATACAAAACAGTTAAAGGGGTAGCATATAAATTGTTGTTCTAAATCAAACTATTTAATTTGACGAGGTTTAACTATTGCTGCGGTTTTAGCCAGAGCATCATTATCTAAAATAGTAATAAACTTACCTTCTACTTTTATTAAGTCAGCTTTTTGAAAACGACTTAATAAACGGCTAATCGTTTCTACAGTTAGACCTAAGTAATTACCAATTTCGCCACGAGTCATTGTAAATCTAAATTCTTTACGCGAAAAACCACGCTCACCAAAACGCTCCGACAAGTTATAAATAAAACTAGCTAAGCGTTCTTCTGCTGATTTTTTATTAAGTAATAACAGCATTTCTTGATCGTAAGTAATCTCGCTACTCATTAAACGCATTATTTGTTGGCGAAGCTTAGGTAACTTACCAGCAAGTTCATCAAGGGTATCAAATGGGATTTCACATACCATTGAGGTTTCGAGTGCTTGGGAAAAACTCTGGTGCGCCATTTTACTTATCGCGTCAAAGCCTACTAAGTCGCCCGCTAAATGAAAGCCTGTAATTTGCTCATCACCTTGCTCAGATAGCGTGTACGATTTAAATGAGCCTGAACGTACCGCATAAATAGCTTGTAAAGGTGCGCCTGATTCAAATAAGTAGTCGCCTTTATGGAGTGGTTTTTTTCGCTCAATAATTTGGTCAAGCTTATCCATTTCTTGGCCATTAAGTGAAAATGGCAAACACAATTGACTAATACTGCAGTTATTACAGCTAATAGCACAATTACCTTTAGCGCGACTTTGAGTAAAATCCATAATTTAATCCGTTTAAATTTTTATACACGACTGCAAAATAACCTTAAAGGTTAATAATGCGGATAGATTAATGTACCAGTTTGTCAGTTGCAATAATCAATAAGTAGATACCATACCAAATTATAACACTGCCTAATACAATTCGGGTCCATGGATGGTTAATAATACTATTTAGTTTTTGTGCGGTAACGCCTAATGTGATCATCGCGGGAAAAGTACCCAAAGCAAAGCAAAGCATAACTAAGGCACCGTCAAGGGCACTTGGGCTGGTCATCGCCCATGTAAGCGCTGAGTATACAAGTCCGCATGGCAGCCATCCCCACAAAGCACCGTAACCTAGGGCTTTTAAAGGAGAGTTAATAGGCATTAAATATTTATTTAGTTTAACTATGTGTTGCCAGACTAAAGTTTTACCAGCTTTTTCTAACCATTGTAAGGTGGGCCCTAAGCGCATTATATAAACGCCAACGAGGAGCATAAAAATAGCAGCAATGAATGAAAGTACTAAAGAGAAGGAGGTGTTTTGCCTAGCAAATTGGCTGCTAATACCAGCAACAAGTGCGCCTGCAGCCATATAGCTCAGTGCACGTCCAATATTATAAGCAAATGAATAGGTAAATGCTTTACGTTTGTCACTTGCCAGTTGTAATGAGCTGGCAATACCACCACACATAGCAATGCAATGACCGCTACCTATTAGTCCCATTAAAAATGCGCTGGTATAAAGAGGGTCAATCATTACTTTTGTTATGTTGCTCTTTGTCGTCTTCAAACAAAATACTATGACCTTGCTTATTTAAATCTGAAAACTGCTCGCTTTTTACAGCCCAAAAAAACACACCAATAGCAATAATTACAAATAAAATGGCGATAGGGATCAAAATGTAAATTATGCTCATAACTTTAATAGCCTTAGTGAATTACTAATCACAATAATTGAGCTGGCAGACATGCCAATAACAGCCATCCAAGGAGCAACTAAGCCCAACGCTGCCAGTGGTAATATTGAAGCATTATACAATAAAGACAGCGCAAGGTTTTGCTTAATAATACGTCTGGTTTGTTTTGCTACATTAAGTAAGTGACCAATGGAGACTAAATCGCTATTAAGAAGCACTACATCGGCGCTATTTTTTGATATGTCTGCACCGGTTTCCATAGCGATAGATAAATGCGCACTGGCAAATACCGGGCTGTCGTTTACACCATCACCAACCATTGCAACCACTTCGTTTTGTGAAGACCATTGCTCAACGGCGGCTTGTTTATCTTGTGGAGAACATCCAAATTGGACACTTTCAAGTTTAAGTTGCTTAGCTACTTTTTGCCCAGCATCTGACGCGTCGCCGGTTAACATGTGGCACGTTAAGTTTTGCGATTGAAGTGAGTCTATAAGCTTTTTAGCATCGCTTTTCACTTTATCAACAAAGTAAAAACGTGCAACAACTAGTTTATTTATATACAAGCTTGCTTGTGCATTCGATTTTTTGCTATCAAACCAACCACTTTTACCAATTGCGTAATGATTAGTTGCATCTTGTGCGCTAATTCCCAGTCCTGGATGTACTTCAACGTTATTAAGACTGCGGTGAGCTGGCGTAAACTCATCAAATGCACTGGCGATAGGGTGCTCAGAATAACGCTCTAGCATGGCTGCCATATCTAGCACTTGCGCTTTTGTATACTGTTTATCGATTATATCTACTTCATCAAGGCTAAATTTACCTTGCGTGAGCGTGCCCGTTTTATCAAATGCAAATAAAGTAATTTGTGAGAGTGTTTCGAGCACATGCGCTTGTTTTATCAATACACCTTTGCGAGTAAGCGTTGCCACCGCACATGTAAGCGCGGTAGGTATAGCTAAGCTCAGCGCACACGGGCAGGTAGCAACTAAAACCGAAATGGTAATCCAAAATGCGTGTTCAGGATCAATTTGGTACCAGCCAATAGCTGTAAGTGAAGCAAATATAAGCAGGCACGCTATAAACCATTGCGCAACTTTATCTGTAATTTCAACCAGTTTAGGGCGTTTAGTTAATGCATTATGTTGCAAGCGTATAATTTGATTTAAAAGCGTATTTTGACCAATTTTATTAATTTTTATTTCAATAACGCCGTCGTGGTTAACGCAACCAGCATAAACATTATGACCAATAAATTTAGTTACTGGCTGATGTTCGCCGGTCATCATCGATTCATCAACTGTGGTTTTACCTTTAATAAGTTCGCCATCGNAGGAATTGTTTCACCCGCTTTAATAAGTACTACGTCATTAAGTTTTAGTTTTTTAGCAGCAATTATAAGCTCTTCGCCACTTTCGTTAATGGTACGCGCTGTTAATGGCAATAGTTTTTGTAAGTTTGCAGTAAATTCACTGGCTTTTAAACGCGCTCTAAATTCAAGGTATTTGCCCAGTAACAGCAAAAAAGTAAACATACACACAGATTCAAAATAGACCTCGCCCACTTGCATAAATGTGGCGTAACAACTGGCACCAAATGCGCCAAAAATAGCGAGTGATACGGGTAAGTCCATATTGAGTTGCTTTGCTTTTAAGCCATTTATTGCATTGGTTAAAAAGGGCAGTGCGCTGTATAAAACAACGGGAGATGCAAGTATTAAACTTATCCATCTAAAATACTGCTCAAAATTACTATCCATGCCTGAAAACATGCCAAAGTACATGGCGAACGCAAACATCATTACTTGCATGGTCATTAAACCTGCAACACCTAAACGGCGAATATAGGCTTTTGCAGTTTGCTGTTTTTGTTGAGCTTCAATATCTGATTGAAATGGGTAGGCTTTGTAACCAATTTTGGCAAGTGCAGTAATAACGACACTCAATGGGGTGCTGGTTTTGTCCCATTGAATCATCGCGCGGTTGGTCGATGTGTTTACATCAACACGTTTTACTGTATTTAAGTTTAAGAGTTGCTTTTCGATAAGCCATGCACAAGCGGCGCAGGTTATACCTTCAACGCTTAATAATACCTCTGAGATATTATCGTTAGTAGCTATAAATTCGTCTTGAATGTCTTCGTTATCATAACTTTTTATAAATGCGAGTTGTTCAGGTACCAACTGTTCGACCTTTCCGGCACGAACAGTTCGATATTTATAATAATCGGTCATACCTTGGTCAACAATATTTTGCGCAACAGCTTGGCAGCCAATGCAACACATTGGCTGAGCTTTATCGTCAATTATAACGCTTGCACTAAATCCGTTTGGCACACTCTCAAGGCAATGAAAACATGAGTTAGACATAGTTATGACTACTTATAGTTAGGATTAACTAAAACGGTTTCTTCCGTTGGTAGAATAATGTTTTCTTTTAGTTTCCAGCTGCCGTCTACTGGCTCAATAAATACTGAGTAGGCACCTTGCGTATACTTATCAAGTAATGCGGTAAATTCTTGATTGGCATTAGGTGTAAGCGTTGCTTCAAAGTCATGTGCTTTAATTGTACGGTGATAAAAAGATAGTTTTAATGCATGTATATTACTGGTGTCGCCTTTGGTAAATTTAAAGCTTACACGTTCGTTAGTGACATTTAAGTCGCCATGTAAATAAAGTGCTTTTGCTTTTTCGAACTTAGTAAGTTCTAAGTTTATCGCTTTACCTTTTTTGTAATAGTCGTCAACAAC
This sequence comes from Pseudoalteromonas sp. TB64, assembly GCF_000498095.1. Lineage (GTDB taxonomy): Bacteria > Pseudomonadota > Gammaproteobacteria > Enterobacterales > Alteromonadaceae > Pseudoalteromonas. The sequence goes on along the minus strand of NZ_AUTQ01000080.1, from coordinate 521 downwards.
CATATCTGGACCGTTACCTATTGCCGTAATAAATAAGCTAATACAGCCAATAATGGCAACTAACGGAAAAAAGATTAAAAACCAAGGCCAAAAATTTTTATACCACGGAGTAGGTTGCATAGTGTCTCTAAAATTAGTTTAGGAAAGCTCATTTTATAGGAATTATACGTAAAAGACTAAAAAAAAGCCTCACAGTGGAGGCTTTTTTGATCTGGATTAATCTATTGAATTAAATAAATTAATTTATAAACACTTTGTTAACTACTTGCTCATTTATCTTGCGATAAGCTGTACACGTAAGCCGTTAACAGGTGAATTTTATCTTCACCTAAAATGTCTTTCCATGCAGGCATTACACCAGCACGACCGTGGTTTAGTGTTTCTTCAACAACGCGTTGAGAACCACCGTATAACCAAATGTTATCAGTCAGGTTAGGCGCGCCAAACGGTAGGTTATGTGCAACCGACCCTTTACCGTCAGCACCGTGACATGCAGCGCACATTGCAAATTTAGCTGCACC
>NZ_AUTQ01000079.1 GCF_000498095.1 Pseudoalteromonas sp. TB64 | reverse complement strand
CTGCCGGTATTAACATGGTAAAGCATGGTAATCGCAGTGTATCGAGTAATTCAGGCTCTGCCGATTTACTAAAAGCCTTGGGCATTAATATAGATATGAGCCCAGAGCAAGCAGCAAAATGCCTTGAGCAAACTAACTTTACCTTTTTGTTTGCACCGCACTATCACAGTGGTGTACGCCATGCGATGGGTGTGCGTACAGCGCTTAAAACACGTACTATTTTTAATATTTTAGGCCCGCTTGCTAACCCAGCGGCACCTGAAGTGCAATTACTCGGCGTGTATAACGAAGCGTTGTGTATGCCAATGGCACAAACTCTTAAAACCCTTGGCACAAAGCGCGCTATGATTGTTCACGGCTCGGGCACTGACGAAATAGCCCTACATGGTCCAACTACGGTTGTTGAGCTAAATAACGGTAATATTACCCAATATACGCTTAACCCAAGTGACTTTGACCTTGCAAACTATTCACTTGAACAGCTCGCTGGTGAAGGTCCACAATACAATGCAAAAGCAAGCCTCGCTATTTTAGAAGGTAAAGGCACAGAAGCCCACAATGCGGCCATTATTGTAAACGTAGCCGCACTGTTATACCTAACTGGTAAAGCACAATCATTAAAAGAAGGCGCGCAACAAGTACAAACATTATTAAGTTCAGGGCAAGCCATGAACACGTTAAATAAAATTATTGAGGTAAGTAATGGCTAATGTATTAGATAAAATCGTTGCTGATAAAAAATTAGAACTAATTGAGCGTAAAGCCGCACGCCCGCTTGAAAGCTTTAAACAGCAAGCAGTGCCTACAAGCCGTGATTTTTACAAAGCACTCGCAGCACCTGGCACACAGTTTATTTTAGAATGTAAAAAAGCATCTCCTTCAAAAGGCTTAATTAGAGAGCCATTTGATTTAACCGAAATCACCTCGGTTTATAAAAAATACGCTACCTGTATGAGTGTGTTAACTGATGCTAAATATTTTCAAGGCAGCTTTGACTACCTCGAATTTGTGCGTAGCCAAGTAGAACAACCGCTTATCTGTAAAGACTTTTTTATAGATGAGTACCAAGTGTACATGGCACGTATTTATGGCGGTGACGCTATATTATTAATGCTTTCAGTACTAGATGATGAAAGCTATAAAGCACTGTATGCCGTTGCCGATTCACTTAATATGTCGGTATTAACCGAAGTAAGTAATGAAGAAGAAGTACACCGCGCACTTGCGCTTGATGCACAAATTATTGGTATTAATAACCGTGATTTACGCGATTTAAGCACCAATTTAGCCACTACCGAAAAACTACGAAAGCTTATTCCGGCTGATAAAGTGGTTATTTCGGAGTCGGGGATTTACACCCATCAAGACGTAAAACGTTTAGCTCCTCTATGCGATGGCTTTTTAATTGGCAGCTCACTTATGAGTGAGCGTGATTTAGAGCAAGCATGCCGCCGTGTTATTTTTGGTGACAATAAAGTATGTGGTTTAACACGTAGCCAAGATGCACAAGCTGCGTATCAAAACGGTGCTATTTACGGCGGTTTGATTTTTCATCCTAAATCGCCACGCTATGTCGATTTAGATTGTGCAATAGAGCTTAGTAAAAGTGCACCACTTAATTTTGTTGGTGTGTTTGTCGATGCTCCAATTGAGCAAGTTGCTCAATACGCAAGTGTGCTAAAATTGGCGGCAGTTCAATTACATGGTCAAGAAAGTGACGATTACATCGCCGCTTTGCGTACACAGTTACCAACCGGCTGCGAAATTTGGAAAGCACAGGCAGTTAAAAATACATTACCTACTCCAGTAAATGGGGTTGATCGTCATCTTTACGATACACACAGCGACACTCAAGCTGGCGGTACTGGTAAAGCATTTGATTGGTCGGTGCTTAGCGGCGCAACCACACCATTTATGCTCGCTGGTGGCTTAAATCCAGATAATATTAAAGATGCGCTTTTTAAAGGTGCCTTAGGCCTTGATTTAAACTCAGGCGTTGAAGAATCTGCGGGTAAAAAGTGCCCTAACAAATTACATAATGCTTTTACAAGCATCAGAAATTATTGAGGTTAAAATGCAAAATCCAGCTTATTTTGGCGAGTTTGGCGGTATGTTTGTACCTGAGTTACTTGTCCCTGCGCTTAAACAGTTAGAAAACGAATTTAACAAAGCACAAAAAGATCCTGAGTTTCAGGCAGAGCTAAGTAAATTATTAAACGAGTATGCGGGTCGTCCTACCCCACTTACTTTAACGCGCAATTTAGTTAAAAATCCAAAAGTAAAACTGTACCTAAAGCGTGAAGATTTACTACACGGCGGCGCACATAAAACGAACCAAGTACTTGGTCAGGCGTTACTTACTAAGCGTATGGGTAAAAAACAAGTTATTGCTGAAACAGGTGCCGGTCAACACGGTGTTGCAACAGCGCTAGCGTGTGCCTTACTGGGTTTAAAATGTCGTATTTATATGGGTGCAAAAGACGTTGATCGTCAGCAACCTAACGTATTTAGAATGAAGTTAATGGGCGCAGAGGTTATTCCGGTAACAGCGGGTTCTGGCACATTAAAAGATGCAGTAAATGAAGCGCTGCGTGACTGGTCAGCAAACTACCAAGACGCACATTACCTACTAGGTACAGCTGCGGGTCCTCACCCATTCCCAACAATTGTACGCGAGTATCAAAAAATTATTGGTGAAGAAGCCAAACAACAAGTACTTAAAGCAGAAGGCCGTTTACCTGACGCTGTTATTGCCTGCGTTGGTGGTGGTTCAAACGCGATTGGTATGTTTACCGACTTTATTGACGAGCCAGGCGTTAAATTAATTGGTGTTGAGCCTGCTGGTAAAGGGCTTGATACAAATGAGCACGGTGCAACAATTTGTAAAGGCACAAAAGGCATATTGCACGGTACTTATACGTACATTATGCAAAATGATGATGGCCAAATTGAAGAGTCTTACTCTGTATCAGCGGGTCTTGATTACCCAGCTGTTGGTCCTCAGCATGCATTTTTACACGAAACTGGTCGCGCTCAATACGTTGGTATTACCGATACAGAAGCGCTTGATGCGTTTCAATCGCTTGCTAAAAATGAAGGGATTATTCCGGCACTTGAATCAAGCCATGCGTTAGCTTATGCGCTTAAGTACGCAGAGGAGCTAACCGAGGAAAGTGTTATAGTGATTAATTTAAGTGGTCGTGGCGATAAAGATTTAGCACACGTTCACAATGTACTAACTGAAAGAGGTCAGCTATGAGCCAAGTAAAAACGGATCATTACGGCAAAATGTTTGCAGCGCTTAACGAGCAAAAACAAGGTGCATTTGTACCATTTGTAACGATTGGCGACCCAGGTAAAGAACAAAGTATTGCGATTATTAAAAGTCTGATTGACGGCGGCGCTGATGCGCTTGAGCTTGGTATTCCGTTTTCAGATCCAATTGCAGATGGTCCAGTAATTCAAAAAGCTAATATTCGCGCCCTCGATGTGCACATTAACACACAAGATTGCTTTGATATTATTAAAGAAATACGTGAGTATAATGCCGATATTCCAATTGGCTTATTATTGTATTCAAACCTTGTGTTTAAACGCGGTATAGAAGCATTTTATAAAGATGCAAAAGCAGTAGGCGTAGACTCAATTTTAGTGGCTGATGTGCCTTTACATGAATCTAAAATGTTTAGAAAGTCAGCTATGGATAACGGTGTAGACCCAATTTTTATTGCAACACCAAATGCAGATGACGACACACTTCGCCAGTGCGCCTCTTACGGTCGTGGTTACACGTATTTACTATCGCGTGCAGGTGTTACCGGTACCGATACTAAAGCACAAATGCCTGCTGGTAATATTGTTACTAAATTAAAAGAATACCATGCAGCCCCTGCTCTTTTAGGGTTTGGTATTTCAACGCCAGATGATGTAAAAGCGGCTCTTAATGCAGGAGCAGCCGGTGCTATTTCAGGCTCTGCCGTGGTTAAAATTATTGAAGCTAACCTTAATGATTTACCTGTAATGACCGCGCAGCTAAAAGCTTTTGTAGCCGATATGAAAGCAGCTACATCGCTATAATCTAACTAGGGCGTGTTTTATACGCATTAAAAAAGGGCATTTTAAATGCCCTTTTTTTGTTTTTTAAAAAATCAAACGCTGTATCAATATCCAAACGTTTTAAAAGCAAATTAGTGAGCTTGGTGTTTACCCTCTAAAATCTCTTCAATAAATTTAGCATTAAATGCTTCTAAATCGGCGGGGCTTCGGCTTGTTACTAAGCCTTTATCTACACATACTTCTTGGTCAACCCAATTAGCGCCTGCATTAATTAAATCGCTTTTAATACTTGGAAAAGAGGTAATAGTACGGTCGCGCAATTTATTAATTTCAGCTAACAACCACGGAGCATGGCAAATTGCAGCAACGGGTTTGTTTTTTTCTGCTCCAAAAAAGCCATCAATAAAGGCTTTAGCATCTTTATCTTGACGTAAACTGTCTGGGTTAAATAAACCACCAGGGAGCATAAGCGCGTCGTAATCAGCGGGGTCTGCGTTTGTGACTAGTTTATCTACTGTTACTTTATCGCCCCACTTGTCTTCATCCCAGCCCGTAATTTGACCTTCTTTAATTGATACTATTTCGATGTTTGCACCGGCATCAAGTAATGCGCTGCGTGGAGATAAAAGCTCACTTTGCTCAAACCCATCAGTGGCTAAAATTGCGATTTTTTTGCCCTGTAAACGTGTGCTTGTTTGTAATGTACTCATTGAGATCTCCTTATTTGATACTAACCTGCATAAATTTTTGAGCAATTTAACGTCGTTAAATAGACCCCATATATAAGCAAATTGGTATTGTTTTAAAATATGTTCGAAACACACAGTTAAACAGCATAATGCATGCCGATTACAAGCGGTTGAAAATTAAGGAATAAATTAGAATAGAGTTTATGATGCTATGTAAATTATTTAGAGATTATGAATAATGTACATAAGTGCGAATCTATTTCCAACTCATGTAATTTAACGCCACCAAAAGCGAGGTATAAAACCTCACCTACAACATATACCTGTAGGTGCGAATTTACTTCGCGCTCATGTAACTTATCTATCAATACGGGGTTTAAAACCTTAAATAAATTTAAAGCAGATCTTTTAACGCTTTAGCAGGCTTAAAAATAGCTTTGTTTGCGCCTTCTATTTCAATTGCTGCGCCTGTTTGCGGGTTACGCCCAGTACGCGCTGGGTAATAACTTAGTGCAAACGTACCAAAGCCATTAATTTGAACTTGATCGCCTTCAGAAAGCGATTTAGTAATCACTTTTTGCAAGCTTGAAAGTGCAGCTTGAGCATCTTTTTTTGTTAATTCACTTTTGTGTGCAATGGCAGCAACGAGCTCTGCTTTATTCATTTTAGGCTCCTAAATACACGCCAAATCAGTGTTGGTTAAGCGTGGGAATACGATTATAAAAAAAATACCAAACCAAATTGGTAATAAAGCCACGCAGGCTAAGGGTTACAGGGCAACAAGTCAACCTTGTAGTTGCTAAGCTTTATGTGGTAAAAAGTCTTTGACTCTTTCTTGTATAATTTAGGTAGTATATGCACGCATTAATTGAATACATTCCACTCATACTGTTTTTTGCAGTGTTTAAACTCGTCGATATTTATTGGGCTACTGGTTTATTAATGGCTACAACGTTCATTCAAGTTGCTTATAGCTACTTTAAACATGGCTCTGTGCCTACTCGCCACTGGATATTTTTTGGCATTGCTGCCGTGTTTGGTACGCTAACGCTGGTACTTCATGATGAGCAATACATTAAATGGAAAGCAACACTCATATACGCAGGTTTAAGCTTAACGTTACTTGTTAGCCGTTATGTACTTAAAAAAAATCTAGTTAAAAAAGCGCTTAGTTCAATTCTCGAAAACGCTAACGATACAAAGCAAGCTATTGTTGTTCCAGAGCCGTTATGGGATAAACTTAACTTAATGTGGGTTGCTATTACTGCGGGTATAGCTGGGTTGAATATTTATATTGCGTATAACTTTTCGCTCGACTTTTGGGTCAACTTTAAAGTATTTGGCTTAATGGGTATTACCTTTGTAAGTATTTTTGCCACTATTATTGCCTTGTACAAATACCTCCCTAGTGAAGAAGAACCTGCAAAATAATTTTATAGATCACTTTGTAGATTACTAATCTCGTCATAAAAATGTCGTCTTAGCTTGATAGCTTATTAAAAAAACAAGTTGAGACGACCTTGAACGCCAATCAATATCGCTGGTTTGAATTCACCCTTATTTTTGTATTACTCCCCTTGTTGGGCTTTGGATTACGCGAGCATTTAGCTAACTGGCTTATCCCTGCACTTATTATATTAATGAGTGTGTGTTGTATGTTGCTACTGGGCGATCCCCATTTTAAACGTTTTAGGCTTACAAGCCTTGGGCAATTTTCTGCTGTTAAAAAACGTGTGTTTAGCTTCTTTTTTTTAGGTGCACTGTTCTCAGGTATGTTTTACGGGATTATTCATCAGGGCAACTGGTTTACCCTTCCCCGCAACTCGTTTAATGATTGGCTTTTACTGCTGTTGCTCTACCCAATACTGTCGGTTATCCCTCAAGAATTAATATTCAGAACCTACTTTTTTCATCGTTATAAACGAATCATGCCCAAAAAAGCGGTGCGTATAATAGTAAGTGCAACTGTATTTGCATTGGCGCATATTGTGTATGCAAATTGGATTGCAGTAGGTTTAGCGTTTTTAGGTGGTTTGCTGTTTGCTTATACCTATGCACAAAGTCGCTCAACCTTTGTGTGTGTTATTGAACATAGTTTATGGGGGCTCTGGATGTTTACCCTTGGAATTGGCAGCTACCTTGACTCTGGTGCATTTAATTAAAGTGACCTTTATTTAAAGTTACACAAAAAAGCCGCGACAAGCGCGGCCTTTATATTTAATTTTATACTTAAAAACCAAATATTTTTAAACCAAAAAACTTAGTCGCTACGGTGTTAATAAATATCACAGCTAATATAACTGGAATAAACGTTGAAAGTGAAAAATTAACGTATTTTTCCATAAAGCTGCCCGCATAATTAGGCGAGCCTAAGCTTAATTCCTGCGTTAAACGTGCTTTTTTCCAGCGGTACATAACAAACAAGCACACCATTAAGCCGTTAAGCGGTAATATAGTGTCGTAAAACACATCAACAATAATATCAAAAAAGCTTTTACCTTCACCACCATAACTAGTTATTGATGTAAGGCTATCTACCATACCAAACGACATGGTACATAAAATAGTAAGTAACCCCGTAGAAAGCGTTAAAATACCCAATGCTTTTTTACGGCTAATACCTTTACGGTCGCTTAGCGTTGCCGTTGGTACTTCTACTATAGAAACAAGTGAAGTGATAGCGGCAAAAAATACAAGTAGAAAGAATGAGAATGCCACAATAGATGCACCGGTATATCCAATATCATTTTGTAACGCTAATAATATTTTAGGTAAATAAACAAATATCATAGAAACTGATGAATCAGAAAGTGAAGCTGGGTCGGTGTTAGGATCAAAACTAAATATAGCTGGCAGCACCATTAAACCTGCAACAAATGCGACTAAAGAGTCGGTAATTGCAACCATTTTAGCGCTTCCTACAATATCGTCTTTTTTAGATATATAAGACGCGTAAGTCATTAAAATACCCATACCGAGCGATAATGAGAAAAATGCTTGGCTTAATGCGCCATTAAGTACACTTGCACTCATTTTAGAGAAGTCAGGAATAACGTAATACTCAACTCCTGCCATAGCGTTATCTAATGTTAATACATAAGTTACCAAGGCAAGCAGCATTACAAGCAGTGCTGGCATTATAAATTTTGCTGCTTTTTCAATACCTTGCTTAACACCACCTAATAATATTAAATTAACAATAATTACCACAACAGCCATGTAACCAAATACAGTGTAACTATTAATAAAGATATCAAAATGTTCCGGCTCAGCGAGTGAGTCTAAGTTACCCAATGCTGTTTGTGTTAAGTAACCAAAAATCCACACAGTGATTACCATATAAAAAACAGCAATCATAAATGGCGTTAATACTGCCATAAAGCCTGCAAGCTTCCACTTTTTATCGTTGTTAGCTAAAAGCTTGTACGCGCCAAGTGGATCTTTTTGGGCATTTCGACCCATCGCCATTTCGGCCATCATCACTGGTAAACAAATAAATGCGACAAATAATGCGTAAATTAATAAAAATGCGCCACCACCATTTTTGGTAGCAGAAACAGGAAAACCAACTAAATTACCAATACCGACTGCCGACCCTGCAGCAGCAAGTATAAATCCGAGGCGGGAGCTGAAGTGCTCTCTATTTTCGCTCATGCATTAACCTTGTTATTATTTTGTAGTATTTCAGCGACTCTACCAGTGTTTTACAGCGTTTTTCAAGCAATTACAGTGTAAAAATAAAATCGTAGTGTAAACTTTCAAAATAACGCTTTTAATTCACCAATTTTCAACGCTGTGGTAGTATTAATTTAATCAAATTTAACAATTTTTATGAGATTCCTTATGTTGTACATGATTCACTCAACAGACGTTGAAAACAGCTTAGAGTTTAGAAAAGCAGCACGCCCAGCACATTTAGCACGCCTTAGTGAACTTGATTCGCAAAACCGCTTACTTACTGCGGGTCCTTTTCCGGCAATTGATAGCGAAGATCCTCAAGAAGCGGGCTTTACTGGTTCATTAGTTGTTGCTGAATTTGAATCATTAGAAGCAGCACGAGAATGGGCTGCAGCGGACCCTTATGTTGCTGCCGGCGTTTATGAAAATACCGTTGTTAAACCATTTAAAAAAGTATTCCCTGCTTAGAAATGTGAGTAAACTCTGAGGCAGTGCTTTGCGCTACAATTCAGGGTTTGTTCACTACATTTTAATTAAAATTGCTAATGTAGAAGCTAATTAACGTTTTTACTTGAATTTTAGCAACTTAGTTAATTAAACTAAGTAGGTCTGGTCTAGGAGTTTCCATTATGCGCGTATTATTAAGCCTTAGCTTTATTGCTTGTATTAGCTTTGCAAATTTTGCTCAAGCAAATACAACAACGACTCAAACAGTACAAGCTGAGGTAAACAAAAAGAAAGCCGTAATACTTGCAAAGGAAACTATAGGTGGTAAGACCTTAAAAATTACCGAGAAAACAGATTTTTATACTGTACGAATACTCAAATCTGACGGCCACGTCGTTGATTTACATATAAATAAAAAAACCGGCGAAGTGAAGAAGGATTAAAAATGCGAATTTTAGTTATAGAAGACGATTTACATTTAGCAGACAACCTACGTAATGCCCTAGAAAAAGAGCGTTACAGCGTGGATTTATGCCACGATGGTGAAGCAGGTCTTTTCCACATTACAGAATACCCGCTTGATATGGCCGTAGTTGATTTAGGTTTACCTAAAATAGACGGTATTGAGCTAATTAATAAAGCACGTGCACAAGGCATAACCATTCCTATTTTAATCTTAACAGCGCGCGACCGCTGGCAGGATAAAGTAGAAGGTCTAGATGCTGGTGCAGATGACTACTTAACAAAACCATTTCATGTTGAAGAATTAATCGCACGTTGTAATGCATTAATTCGTCGTAGTGCAGGTAAAGCAAACCCTGAAATGACTGCGGGTCCTATTAAAATTCATACGCGTTCACAACAAGTATGGGTTGACGATAAAGAGCTAAGCCTTACCGCATATGAATACAAAGTACTTGAATACTTAATGGTTAACCCACAAAAAGTTATTTCTAAATCAGAATTGACTGAACATATTTACGATCAAGATTTCGACCTTGATTCAAACGTAATTGAAGTATTTGTTTTACGTTTGCGTAAAAAGTTAGACCCTGATGGTGTACTAAACCCAGTTGAAACACTACGTGGTCGTGGTTACAGGCTCAAAAGCCAGTGGTAATACCGCAAATATCGTTAAAAATAAGGCAAGGATTTATCCTTGTCTTTGTTTTATTAGTCGCCCTTCCTATATTATTTTATTCCATTGGCAAAGCATATTATGCCTCACTGGTTGATGCGACAGAAAAAACCCTCGAAGCTCAATTATACTCATTAATCTCTGAAGTCGACTTTACTGAGAACGGTATTGTTATGCCTAGTACTATTTTGGCACCAGAGTTGAATAGGTTAAATTCAGACACTTATGCAATGATTTACCGCGATGATGAACCTATTTGGCACTCTGAATCGGCTGTAAACCTAGATTTTATTCCGCAACAAATTCAAACCAAAGCTGGCGCGGCTGATTTTCGTCGTGTTGAATTTAAAAAATCAGCGTATTGGCAATTAAGCTTAACCGTTATTTTAAACAATATTGATCAATCAGAACAAGCGCGGTTTATTTTAGTTAAGCGTAACGACGCTCTCGTAAGATTAATGGATGGGTTTAAACAAACATTGGTTGATTGGATGTTTATAATGGGTGTTGCTATTGCGGGACTCATGGCGATTGGTTTTATTTGGAGCGCACGCCCCTTACAACGCCTAGATAAAGAAATTAAAGCAATTGAATCAGGTGATATTCAAGAAATTAAAGGGCTCTACCCAATTGAGTTGCAAACAATAAAAGCAGATCTAAATTTATTACTTGAGTCGCAGCAACGTCAAAAAGAGCGTTATAGAGCGTCATTAAGTGACTTAGCGCATGCTCTTAAAACACCGCTTGCGGTATTAAAATCAAGCCCATTAGCTAATGATGCCGACGCACAAGAGCAACTTGATCGCATTAATGTGATGATCGAACATCAATTAAAACGTGCGGCAACGGGCGCATCAGACACATGGAAAAAACAAACGCCTATTAAACCAGTGCTCGATTCTATTTTAAGTGCAATGGCAAAAGTTTACCGCGATAAAGACATTATTTTTAATTGCACTGTTTCTGATAAAGACTACTTTTTAGGTGATCAAACTGATTTATTAGAGCTACTTGGTAACCTGATAGATAACGCCTGTAAAGCATGTCGCTCACAAGTAGAAATACAAATAGTACAAAGTAAAACACTTTGTATTGGCATAAGTGACGATGGTCCTGGTGTGCCTGAAGACAAGCGAGAGTCTTTACTTACACGCGGTACCCGCCTTGATACATACGAAAGCGGTCATGGTGTAGGTATGGCAATAGTCTCTGACTTAGTAAAATCATATAACGGTGTACTAACTATAACAAAATCAGATAACTTGGGCGGCGCTCAATTTATTTTAGAGTTTAATTATAATGATAAAAAATAATTATTTATTACATCATATAGTAGCTTTATTTTTATTAGGGTTTAGCTCGTTTAGTTTTTCGGCTCAAGTATGTAGTTTGCCAGAAAACGCAACACCAAATGTAGCAAAGCGATATATTCAATGCCTTGATAGCGAAATAAATAAGGTAGAGCAAGTACAAGCTACTTGGATATTAAAACGTAAATTTGAGTTAACAAAAATAGAAGAAGAAACAGGTAATACACAAGTATTGCCTTTATTTATGCGCAGTATAAGTAACCACGAAAAGTATATAAAAAGTAGTTGCCAATGGCGCTATATATTAAAATCACCCAATGGAACTGCTGCTGCGATTAGCTATAAACTCTGTGAAATTGAGCTAATGAAGCAATTTACAGACGTATTAAAAACACCAGTTTAATATAGTACGATTAAAATAATGAGGGCAAAAGATTAAACTTTAATTTTTTGCCCTGCTAAAAACACACAAAATGGTACACAGTAAGTTAATATAGCAGGTAATACTTTTAAATTAGCGTCTGCAAACAATGCATCATACTGATTAATAACAAGTAAAACAGACCCGACAACAAGCGCCACCTTTGCTGCCATAAATAGCATTCTGCTTAGTTTACTATTTGAGGTATTAATTTCATCTACTATTAATGTGCCTTCAATTTTGCTCATTATTATTCAACTAATTTTAACTTAGCAGCATGCTTTTTCAAATAAGTAATAATATCCATCGACTCATATAGCCATTTTGTTTTATTACCAGCCTGAATAATTTTTAAACATGGTACCTGCTTTTTACCGCCCTCTTTAACAAGCTCTTCATTATATTCACTCACAAGCGATGTTTCGCGCAGCTCAACATTTAGCTCTTGATGGTTAATATATTTGACGACCATTTTACAAAATGGGCAATATTCTTTATAAAATAGCTCTACACGTAACGATGATTCTAAATTACTCATTATATTCTCCTTAGCGTTGATGCATGTATTATGGACTTAAATAAAAAACAAAAAATGATATTATGCATATAATTAATGTCATTTTGTTCAATTTTGGTAGGTGCAGTATCGATATATTAGCCAATGTACTAAAAGAAATTAGACTCAGTTCTCGCACATATTTTTGTGCCGACTTTGAAACACCTTGGGGTATGGATATTCCTAGTAGCCAGCATGGTGGCTTTCATATTGCTGTTACGGGCGAGTTTTACGTCTATATAAAACAAAACCATAAACATATTCATTTAAAAGAAGGTGACATTATTGCGTTTCCTTTAGGTGCCGCACATCAATTAAGTGATAACAATACAGATAAAGCAGCTGATTCATTGCTAAACGGTGAAAGCGTTGTAGAAGATATACTAAGCGGGAACAACCCTTTTGAACCCAAAGGACTTAGTAATTCATTAAATACTGTTTTATGCGGCGCATTTAATTATGACACTTCACTTAATCACCCACTGTTTAACGACTTACCTGAATATATTCATATTAAGTCGAGCGAGTTGCCGTGGTTACAAGGCTTGGTTAGCGTGCTCTCTAACGAGACCCGTACAGCTAAACCAGGCTATTCAGTATTAGTTGATAGATTAACAGAGGTATTATTTATTCAACTACTTCGTGCCCACATGCTTGAAAAAAATGCTGATAGCGGTTTTTTAAGCGCACTAAACGATTCCAAAATTAACGCTGCTTTAATCGCCGTTCATCAAGATTTGCAAGGCAACATAAATGTAGGGCAGCTAGGCGAATTAGTAGGAATGTCGCGCACTAGCTTTAATCAACGCTTTACAAAATTAGTCGGCGAGTCACCAAAAACATATTTAACTAATTTTCGCTTACAAAATGCTAAAAATAGCTTACTTAATAATAACAGCCCTATAATTCAAATTGCGGAAAATGCCGGATACAGTAGCGAAGCCGCTTTTAGTAAAGCTTTTAAACGCTATTACAAAGTCCCTCCAGGCTCGGTTCGCAAAAAATCTGCCGAGCAAACACTTGACAACTAACAGCGCTCAAAACAAACTACCTACTGATAGGTTAATCAAAATAAAGAGATAATATACATATGCATCAACCAGTAATTATTATAGGTGGCGGGATCGCCGGATTATACAGTGCATATCAATTGCAGCTGCTCAACATTCCTTACTTATTATTAGAGGCTAAATCGCAATTAGGTGGTCGAATACTTGCGGCGCAATCAACGGCTAGTAGCGATGTTAGTTTTGATTTAGGACCAACTTGGATTTTCCCTCACCAGCCAAAAATTCAAGAACTCGTTAAATCACTTAACTTACCCGTGTTTGAGCAATACACAAAGGGCGATGTTTTATATCAAGCGGATAGTACCGGCAAGCCTCAGCAAATAGCGGGCGCTGGTGAAATGCAGTTATTTAGACTTCGCCATGGCATGTACACACTAATTAATGCGCTACATAAACAACTAGACCCTAATTCAGTTCTATTAAATCACCGTGTTACCGAGCTAAAAAAGAGTAATGGTCGTTGGCACTTAGTTGTTAATAACAATGGGCAGTTAAAACACTTTAGCAGTGAGCATATAATGGCTGCTATGCCACCTCGTATGGTCGCTCATCATTTAACACCTGAGTTCTGGGCTGACAAAACACTAATTAACCGTTTAAATTCAGTGCCAACGTGGATGGCAGGGCAAGCTAAGTTTATTGCTATTTTTAAAGATGCTTTTTGGCGAAATACAAACTTGTCAGGACAATGTTTTAGCCGAGTAGGTCCAATGGTTGAAATACACGACGCCAGCGCCGCAGACAATAGCTCACCCGCATTATTTGGGTTTATAGGTGTGCCCTACTCAGCTCGTAGTCAAATATCAACAGAGCAACTAAAACAAGCCTGTATTACACAGCTTGCATATTTTTATGGGGATGATGCATACAACGCTACAGCATATTTTATTAAAGATTGGGCTAACGATGAATTTGTAGCTGATAAAAACGATCAAACTCAGCCATCGCAACATCCCGACTTTAACTTTACGGGGTTGAATGAGCAGTTAAATAGTTTAAATATACACTTTGTAGCAAGTGAATTTGCAAAGCAAGAAGCGGGATATTTAGAGGGTGCAATAAATGTAGTTGATGAAGTTATTGAGCTTTTAAAAGTATAGTTTTAAAAATAAATGTTTTAGTTACTTAGAGCTGTAATCTACAGCTCTAAGTATTTTTAATGCAGCAGTTAAAGAGCCGTTAATTAACTCTTAGTTACTTCTTCACCACTGCCAAGTAAGGTAGCAATCCATTTACCTTCAACACTGGCTTCTAAACCTATTTTTACAATCATTGTTAATGGTACAGATAAAAGCATACCGACTGTACCTAATAACCAGCCCCAAAATATTAATGACAAAAATACAACTAACGTAGAAAGACCTAGCCCTTTCCCTAAAAATTTAGGCTCTACAATGTTTCCCATGACGGTATTTATAGTTAAGTACCCTGCGCCAACAAGCCCTGCGACTAAAGGTCCTTGGGTGATCAATGCAAGTAATACTGCCGGTACNCGGCAGCGATAATAGACCCAATGTTAGGAATGTAATTAAACATGAAGGCAAGCACACCCCACAATATAAAGTAATCTACATCTAAAATCCAAAGGTAAAATGCAGCTATTATACCGGTACCCAAACTTACTAGCGTTTTAATTGCAAGGTATGAGTTTATTGATTCTAAAAAACGATCTATTTGTTTCATTTTACTGTCTGGATCTTCAAGTGCCATATGTATTTTATTGCTCAACATAGGTCCTTCAAACAACATAAAAATAACCGTTAAAATAATCAAAAACATGTTTGCCATTACGCCACCTAAACCAGTGAGCATATTGGTGGCTACATCAACCATTTTGCCAGGGTCGAACATATTAATTAACTGTTCTTTATTAATTAATATGTTGTACTGAGAGGCTAAATCAACAAGCCATACAAACTCTTCTTTAAGCTGTACTTTGTACTCAGGAAGTTGCTGCGAAAAATCATTTATAGACTGCCCAACCAGCCCACCAAGGCTCACACCTAAACCTACAATAATAAGCACCACTAACATAACAGCAACGCCTTTAGGAATTCGGTAGCGTGCGAAAAACTTAATAAGTGGATTACAAATAATGGCAATAAACGCCGCCAAAATAAACGGAATAATAATTACACTTGCTGCTTTTATGCCTGCGAGCACTACCACTAAGGAAGCAAAAACTATTAAGCTTTTATTTACTCCAGTTAAACTTGCCAATTCATTAATCCTTTTATTATTTATATGCCTTAAGTGTAAGGCAAAAGCTAATTAAATGAAATATTTACCAAGTGATCATAAAAACCTACCCCACGTATATATGTAGCAAAGCAATTAATTAGCGAGTATACATTTTAATCACTTGCTACTATTTTACCGTAAGGATTAATAATGCATATATTTATTACCGGCGCGACAGGTTTGATTGGCTCACATTTATGCCCATTTTTACTTCATCATAATCAAGTAACCGTTCTTAGTCGCAACCCTGCAAAAGCAAATGCACTCTTGAGTCACAAAGTGCATGCTATTAGCGATATAAATTTAGTTGATTTTAATAGTGTTGATGTTGTTATTAACTTAGTTGGAGAACCGATTGTTAATAAACGTTGGAGCGCAAAGCAGAAAAAAATAATACGAGACAGTCGTATCGATATCACACAACAGATAACCTCTGCCATAAAAGCCTGTTTTAACCCTCCTCATACATTTATTTCAGGCAGTGCAATTGGATTTTACGGTCGTCAGAATAGTGATTTTATTGATGAAAGTTTTGATAATCCACACGATGAATTTAGCCATCAACTCTGTAAAGATTGGGAAGACGCAGCAATAGCAGCACAGTCAACTCAAACCCGAGTGTGTTTATTGCGTACAGGTATTGTATTGGCTAAAAAAGAGGGAGCTTTAAGCAAAATGCTACCTGCGTTTAAATTATGTTTAGGCGGTCCTATCGGTAATGGCAAACAAGGTATGTCGTGGATACATATAGACGATATGACACAACTGATTCTATTTGTTATTGAACACAGCGAATTATCAGGTCCTATTAACGCAACAGCACCCAACCCAGTGAGTAACGCAATATTTAGTAAAAGTTTAGGAGAGGCATTATCACGCCCCGCATTTATGACAATGCCGGTGCCTGTACTTAAATTATTAATGGGAGAAATGTCAGACCTTTTAACTACGGGTCAGTTTATAATCCCAAGTAAAGCACTAAATCACGGCTACAAATTTCATCATTCTGAATTAAAATCAGCACTAAATAGCTTGGTTTAGCTTACGTTAATAACAATAAAGTTATAGTTATCAATAGGGACAAAAACCAAAACAAAAATCAGTACTTTTTACCCATATGGATATTAATTAATTAGTGCATAATGCTTAGCTTAATTTGGTCAATGTACTATTATTAATGTCGAAACTAGCAATTTTTTAGTAATAAAAAATTAAAATTTGGCTTTAGGTACAACACATTTAATTGAAATTAGTAGATTCAAAATAAACAAATATAACTGTCTAACACTACACATTTTATAAAAGAGAAAAACTAATGCTACATCTTCCTACAGTGATCTGTTTCTCTTTTATATTGAATATAATAATAGGTTTGTTTTTTTTCTCTGTGCATAACTTTAAAAAACAAACATCTTTTTTATTGCTTGGCTGTGCGTGTATTACATTTGCTATTGCGGAATTACTTGCTTGCTTACGCTTATTTATTAACGCGCCATTTGTAACACATTATATTGCCAGTATTTTTATTGTTTTAAGCCCTCTTTTAATTATTATAGGCTTACACAAATACAAACATACACAACAGCTAAATTTGCTCCCTATATACTGCATATTAGCTTTTTCAGCTTTACTACTATTGGGAATCTATCAGTACGAAGCAGGTCAAATGCTCATAAGTATGATTGTTGCAGGGCTATATTTTTACGCTGCATATATTATAAAAATTATGAACTTTGTTGCCAAATTACAAAAAAATGCACTGATTTTTTGTTTTTTAGCACATGGTGGAGTGATGTTGTTTCAAGTTACTCTACTCGCTATGCCTACCCAAAGTAACCACGCATCTTTACAAATAGTGCTGGCGAGCCATTTAATATTGGCTACATGCAGCGCATTAATATTGCCTTTTTTATTATTTTCAAATACTGAATACACACTATCAAGTATTGCTAATACTGACTTGTTAAGTCAGTTATTCAATCGTCGCGGTTTTTTTAATAAAGGGAAAGAGCAATTAAATAACCCTAACAATGCCAACAAAAGTGTTTCTATAATTATACTAGATATCGATTTTTTTAAGCGTGTTAACGACCGTTATGGTCACGAAACAGGCGACAATGCCATTAAATGGATTGCTCAAAATATAAAAGAGCAATTTAATGATATTGGCATTAGTGCTCGTATAGGCGGCGAAGAGTTTGCTATTTTATTGCCTAATTGCACATTAAGTGTAGCAAGACAATACGCTGAGCAACTACGAGAAAATATTAGTAGCAATCCTTTTTATTTTAAGGGTAACCATATTAACTTATCGGTTAGTGCCGGAGTTAGTAATGCAATTAACGGTGAAGTCAGTATTAAAGATTTACTGTCTCTTGCCGACAAGCGCCTTTATTTAGCAAAAGAAACCGGTCGCGATAAAGTTGTAACCTATGATGAAAAAAACTTATTAATGCAGAACTAATCGTTAATTGCAAACCAATCGCTTATAAACACTTGGCAGGTTTAACTTTGAGTTACAAATAACTTATCTATAAAATTGCTAGGTTTTATAGTTGTTTCAGGTAATGGTAATTATCTAAGCTAATCCGCTATACCTTTAAATATTCGACCGATAACTCTTAATATCCATAAAAACAATTCTATTGGTAGCTCTATCATACACTCAAGAGCATCGAGGAATTTATTTTCGCGAGCTTTCGTTGATCTTACTTTACTCGGCCAACAAAAATAGGCTATTACAAAGCAAGCAATACCACATAACATGCTGAATAAATTAAATCCTAAGTAAATAAAATACATTCCGGCAAAAAATAAGAAAGTAGCAATCAACGCTCTCAGTATTTCCATGATTAAGCTATCCTTGGTTTTATAGCGAACCTGAATTACCCGCTTTACATTTTTATAGATTAATTAGGTTTTTATTTAAATTCAATAATTTATCGCTATATTTTATTGTAAATTACAACAACGTTTTTACTCGTTCTAAATCAAACACAACACAATTGTAACTAGAGCATGTTGATTTTTCAGGATTAATATTTGTTTAATGTCGGGCAATAATCACGACACGTGGTTTGTAACCTAATGGACTCAGTAATCTTTCTGCGTTGTTATAATGACTTATATCCTTGTAAGAATAAGTAAAAACCGAGCAAAGCTTTCACCCCTTACCCACTTCCATGTAGCAACAAAGAGTTAATCGTCTCTAAAAACACCTCATGAGCAGCGTATGTATGGCGTTTAAACGGCGTTATCGCCTGTTTATAAAGATTAGGCACACTACATAGTGCTTTACCTACAAACCAACACACTACTGCAAATTTAACTTTCAAAGATAAACACAACTTAACTAACATCATAAAAAAAGCCCTTCATACGAAGGGCTTTGACATACACACAATAAAATTAATTACACTACTTACAAGAGAGCGTTGCCTCATCGGCTTTATTTGGTACTAATTGAATATTAGCCACAGATATTGATGCTTTGCTATTACTGCGTAAACTAAATGGGCTTGTTAAGCTCGCAAAATTAACACCCTGCTTAGCAAAACAACCTAAATCGATTGAAACCGACTGCCACTCATTTTCTATGCTTTTATCAACAATGTCGGCTAAATCAATGCTAGCGCCACAACTACCAGAGCAAGTCATTGCAAGTACTACGTCGTTAGTCAGCGCATCATTTAGTTTTATGTCGAAACTAATAACACCGTTTGCTTCAAGGTATGCAATCGTGTCCTCAGCAAAGCTTGTTACTATTTCAGCACTGGCTTTTTCTGCACCGCTAAAGTCAAATTGGCGTGCGTCTTCTTGCACTGTTTTGTCTTCAGTTCGGTATTTAATCGCGCCAAATTCGTGGGTGCTACTTGATACATCTAATATTTTATCACCAGACTTTAACAACAAACGCCAAGGTGCAACGGGCGCGCCTACTAATACATTCATATTGGTAAGTGCTGAGTTATCAAGTTTTGAATCTTCATCAAGGTCATCAGCCAAAACGTTTTTATCGCCATATGCTAATCCAAAACCATAAGGTAATAATGGGTCGTAGTTTTCGTCACCTTTATTTACTGCTGTTTGAATTGCTGTTTTAGGCCATGAAAACGACAACTTACCTGTAAAGTTATACTGAACTTTATCATCAGCTGATTTAAGTAATACATCGGCAATACCTGCGCCCTCTGTACCTGGCAACCAAGCTGCAACAAATGCGTCAGACGCATTTAATTCACTGTTAACCCACATAGGTCTGCCCGATATAAACACAGCTACAACAGGAATACCCTGCTCTTTTAACGAGTTCAAAAGCACTAATGATTTTTTATTGCCACGCTCAAATTCAAGGTTATCTCTATCGCCGTGCCCTTCTGCATATGGTTCTTCACCAAATACAACAATAGCAATATCAGGGCGTTGTTCAAATGTGCCATCTGCGCTCAATATTGCTTTACCACCAGCAGCACTAATTTGATCTTTTAGCCCTGAGTAAATCGATGTAGCACCAGGAAAATCAACATTTTTATTGTTCGTTCCTTGCCAAGTTATACTCCAGCCACCCGACTGCTTACCAATATTATCCGCAGCATCGCCAGCAATAAGTACATTTTGCTTTGGCGATAATGGTAAAATATTGTTTTTGTTTTTCAACAATACTAATGATTCACGTACGGCTTCTTTGGCAACTTCACGATGCTCTTTAGCGCCAATTAACTCTGTTTTACCAGAGAACTGACGTTTAGCTGGGCTTGGCTTATCAAATAACCCTGCGCGTAGCTTAACGCGTAAAACACGTGCCACAGCATCATCAATGCGATCCATGCTTATTTCACCAGTTTTAACTTGTGAAATTGTATTCTCGTAAAGCGGTTTCCAAGCACCGGTTGGTACCATAAAAATATCTAAACCGGCGTTAATTGCTTGTGGGCAGCTTTCGTTTGTACAGCCTTTAATTTGCCCGTGACCATTCCAATCGCCAACTACAAATCCATCAAACCCCATACGTGTTTTAAGTACATCGGTAAGTAAGTATTTATTGCCGTGGTTTTTTTTGCCATGCCAGCTGTTAAATGAAGCCATTACCGACTGACTACCAGCCGACAAACCACCTACATAGCCTTGTGCATGAATATCAAACAATTCTTGTTCGGTAGTAACATTGTCACCTTGGTCGTCACCATCAACTGTGCCGCCATCACCAATAAAGTGCTTAACGGTGCTTATTACTCTTTTATCACTTAAAAAGTCGCTATCGGCTCTACCTTGCAAACCATTTACAATGGCTGCTGAGTAGTCACGTACAATTTGTGGATCCTCAGAATAGCCCTCGTATGTTCTACCCCATCTATCGTCACGCACTACAGCAACGGTAGGTGCAAAAACCCAATCAATACCTGTCGCCATTACTTCAACAGCGGTAATTGCCGCTATTTTTTCAATTAACTCAGGGTTGTTAGCAGCACCTAAACCAATGTTATGAGGAAAAAGCGTAGCGCCAATTACATTATTATGACCATGTACTGCATCCGTACCCCACATTGTAGGAATTGCAATTCCATCAACAGAATCATCAATAGATGCTTGATACATTTTTTCAGCAAGCGCAACCCAATCGTTAGGTGTTGCATGTTTATCGCCATTTGGAAAAGCACCGCCGCCATTAAGGTATGAACCAAAACCATATTTACGCATGTCTTCAACTGTAATATCACGTATTTCTGGCTGAATCATTTGTGCTACTTTTTGCTCAAGCGTCATCTTTTGTAAATAATCGACAATTTTAGCTTCAATTACAGGGTCTTTTTTTACTGCAATTGAAAGCTTTGGCCAAATTTTAGCTGTTTTTGATTGCGCTTCAGCATTTATATTTTCAACATTGCCATCATTACTGCATCCACTTAGTGCGGTAACACTCCCCACTAATGTTGCAATCGCTAATGCATTAAGTTTAAACGTCGTTTTCATTACGATGACTCCTTCACTAACACAGGTTTGCTGCCACTTAAGCCGTAATAAACAATAAAGATGTAACATAAAATAGGTAAGAAAAATGACATCTGTACGCCTATAGCATCAGCAAATGCGCCTTGTATTAATGGCACTATTGCACCACCTACAATTGCTAAACATAAAATACCTGAACCCTGAGCGGTATGCTTACCAAGCCCGTTAAGTGCAAGGCTAAAAATTGTTGGAAACATAATTGAATTGAATAAACCAACTAATAAAATTGACCACATAGCAACAGCGCCGGTTGTACTCATTGCAACAATCACTAAAATAATTGCCATACAAGAGTTAAAACCAAGTACTTTACCTGCTGGTACCTTTTGCATAACGGCTGCGCCAATAAAGCGTCCAACCATCGCACCGCCCCAGTAATACGTTATGTAATGCGCTGCAACATGTTCTTTTAGCCCAGCTATGTTTTCTTGTGCTAAAAAGCTTACTAAAAAGCTACCAATAGCAACTTCTGCGCCTACATACATAAAAATACCTACGGCACCTAATGTTAGATGACGATACTGCCATGCACTGCCCTGTACAGCATCCGACTTTTCCGCTTCGGCTTCTTGCTCTTGCATAATATTAGGTAGTTTTAGCCAAGCAAAAATACCCGCTAACAAAATAAGCATGGCGGCTAATAGTAAATAAGGGAGTTGAACTGATTCAGCATTTTGCGAAGGCGTTAAAAATGCCTCAGATGCCGAGTCTAAAATTAATAAGGCACCAAATATTGGTGCAACCGTTGTACCTAGCGCATTAAATGCTTGCGTAAGAGTAAGGCGAGATGACGCCGTTTTTGAAGGACCTAGTAAACTCACATACGGATTAGCAGATACTTGTAATAATGTAATACCACTTGCAAGCACAAATAATGCGAATAAAAATACAGGGTAACTATGTAGTGCAGCAGCAGGGTAAAATAAAACACAGCCACCAGCCGCAATTAATAGTCCTGTTACAATCCCTTTTTTATAACCTACCTTTTTTACTATGTAACCACTCGGTAACGACATTAAAAAGTAAGCGCCAAAAAAGCAAAATTGAACCAGCATCGCTTGTACGTAGGTTAAATTAAATACGCCTTTTAAATGCGGAATTAAAATATCATTTAGGCAGGTTATAAATCCCCACATAAAAAATAATGTGGTTAAAGACGTTAATGCAAAACCATAACTCTTATCCTGAAAGTTTTGCGGTTGTGTGTGTGTTGTCAGTGGTGCTGAACTTGCCATGTGCTCTCCGTAATTTATTATTATAAATCTCTTCTTAAATCACTCTTTTAATTATTTAACTTCTATACACCTTTAAAGGCGCATTAAAGAGTTGACCTAAGAATTAATAAACACTAACCTTAAATGTAAGCGCTTTCATATGCAATTAAATACGAACAAGCTGAATATTTCAACACTTTTTATTTTTACTCAGCACATATATCAGTAATTAAGTATAAATACAGAGGTAAATTCTCTGTAAATAACTCTCAAAAGGTTTGTTATTAATGACAAAATTATCACTACCACCACATTCACCGCTATTATCTAAAAACTTTGTGTATGGTGTGGCTACGGCTTCTTTTCAAATTGAAGGGGGATCAGACGATCGCCTTCCATGTATTTGGGATACATTTTGCGATACCCCTAATAAAATAGTTGATAGCTCAGATGGGCACACAGCGTGCGATCACTATAACCTCTGGCGTGATGATATTAATATTATAGAGTCGCTAGGCGTAGATGCTTATAGGCTTTCTATTTCTTGGCCACGTGTTATGACCCAAAACGGTCAATTAAATCCTGTAGGCGTTAAATTTTATACCGATATTTTAGATGAGCTAAAACGTCGCAATATTAAAGCTTTTGTTACTTTGTACCACTGGGATTTACCGCAGTACTTGGAAGATGAAGGTGGTTGGCTTAACAGACAAACTGCTTATGCTTTTGAGCATTACGTAAATTTAATCACAAAAGCATTTGGAGAACGCGTGCATTCGTATGCCACGTTAAATGAACCATTTTGCAGTGCCTTTTTAGGTTACGAAATTGGTATTCATGCGCCAGGTAAAATAGGAAAAGAATACGGTCGTAAAGCCGCGCACCACTTATTATTAGCGCACGGACTTGCCATGACAGTGCTAAAACAAAACTCTCCTAATACCTTAAATGGCATAGTGCTTAATTTTACACCGTGTTACAGCCTTACCCAAAGTGATGAAGACTTAAAAGCCACTGCATTTGCAGACGACTATCTTAACCAATGGTACATCAAACCAATAATTGACGGTCAATACCCAAATATAATTAATCAATTACCATTAAGCCACCAGCCCGACATTCACGAAGGCGACATGGAATTAATTTCTCAATCTATTGATTATCTAGGTATAAACTTTTACACCCGCCAAGTTTATAAAGCGCACCCTACTGATATTTATGAACCAATTGCACCTACAGGTCCATTAACAGATATGGGATGGGAAATTTATCCGCAATCATTCACCGACTTACTTGTATCGCTAAATAAAACCTACACCCTACCGCCTATTTATATAACAGAGAATGGCGCGGCAATGCCCGATACATATAATAATGGCGAAGTTAACGACTTAGACCGTTTAAATTATTATAATGATCACTTAAATGCGGTTCATAATGCGGTTGAACAAGGTGTTACAATACATGGTTACTTTGCTTGGAGCTTAATGGACAACTTTGAATGGGCAGAAGGTTACTTAAAGCGCTTTGGTATTGTGTATGTAGATTATAAAACACAGCAACGTACTATTAAAAAAAGTGGACTTGCTTACAAAGCACTTATCTCTAACAGATAATTAATATACCCAAGCCTGCCTCTATATGCATAATTAAAGGTTTAACAGTGGCTTAGCATAAGGCGTTACTTTACAAAGTAGCAACCTTTAAAAGGAACAACAAGGGAAGTAATTCCCTGTGAAACGCCCATAGGTTTGGTTTAAAAGTGATTTATACAGCGTTATCAGTTTTAACAAAGATATAAACATCTCACAACGCAACTAAAATAAACATAAAGCGGGATAAAACAATCATGGTCAGTGTAAAAGAAAAAATAGCGTATGGCTTAGGCGACACCGCCAGTAATATTATTTTTCAAACAGTAATGATGTTTTTAATGCTGTACTACACCGATGTAGTGGGCTTATCGCCTGCAGTGGTAGGTACAATGTTTTTAGCTGTGCGTGTTTTTGATGCCGTGACTGACCCACTAATGGGAAACCTTGCTGATAAAACGCATACACGCTGGGGTCATTTTCGCCCCTACTTACTCTGGCTTGCCCTCCCTTTTGCCATTATTAGTATTTTAGCGTTTACTACACCTGATTTAGAAGGCACTGATAAAATAATTTATGCCTTTACTACCTACACTTTGCTCATGGTTGTCTACACCGCTATAAACATTCCTTATTGCGCATTAGGCGGAGTACTAACTGCAGATATAAAAGAGCGCGTTACAATTCAATCATATCGTTTTGTATTTGGAATGTTAGGCGGCGTAATTGTTGCCGGTTGTACAATGCCAATGGTTGAATATTTTGGTCAAGGCGATGCTGCCAAAGGCTACCAATACACAATGACCGCAATGAGTATTTTAGGCTTTGTATTATTTTTACTTTGTTTTTTAGGCACAAAAGAGCGAATTCAACAGCCAAAAGAGCAAAACATCCCTTTTGCTAAAAGTGTAAAAACATTAATAAAAAACGATCAATGGCGAACCCTTTGCTTAGCCGCATTCTTTTTGCTCACTGGGCAAGTATTAAGGCTGACCCTTGCTGTTTATTACGTAAAATATTATTTAGGTCGAGACGATCTAGTAACCTTATTTATGACTCTAGGTGTGGCGGCAAGCATGGTTGGTTGCGCCTTAGCTCAACCACTTGCCAAGCGCTTTTGTAAAATAAAAGCCTATATAAGTTTACAACTTATTGCCGCTGTTATTTGCGGTTTTAGTTACTTTATTAACAGTGATCAATTAGTACTCGCGTTTACTGCATTTATTTTGTGGAAATTCTTTTTAGACATGGCAACACCTCTGCTGTGGGCTAAAATGGCCGACACAATAGATTATGGTCACCAACAAACAGGCGTGCGTATTACTGGTTTGGTTTATTCTGGCGTCATATTCTTTATTAAAATGGGTGTGGCTGTGGGCGGNAAGCCGATACTGTACAAACACTCGATACCCAACACGGTATTTTGCTTTCATTTACTGTGTTACCTGCTTTTGGATCATTATTTGTAGCTTACATAATGAAAAAATATACACTGACAAATCAGGTTGTCGAAAATATCCAATCTAAACTAACAACTAGTTAAGGTATATACCCAAACCAGCTCAAAATGCAGAACTCAGGGTTGGTTTAAAAGCGATTTATACTGCGTTATTGATTTTAACAATAGAACCACTATTATTTGCGATCAATGCCTTGCCTAAATCACTTTTAAATACAACTGAAACTTACATCTTGAGGTGGTTTGGGTATTCACTCTAAGGTATGATTTAGCTGAAGAAGTAAGGATAAGCGAGTGAACAAATAACATGGCAACTATTTATCAAGTATCAGAACTTGCTGGCGTATCATTAGCCACCGTTTCACGTGTGATGAACAAAAATACCCGTGTGAGCGACAAAACTAAACAAAAAGTACTTGATGCAATGGAGCAGCTTGGTTACAAACCTAATTCGATAGCCCAATCTTTAGCATCTAACTGCACCAATAGTGTTGGTATATTAGTGTCTGAGTTACACGGCCCGTTCTTTGCTCAAATGATGGCTGGTATTGAGTCTGAGCTTCGCGCTGCTGGAAAACACGTTATTATTACCACCGGTCACAGTGAAGAAGACAAAGAAAAAGAAGGTATTGAGTTTTTAATTAGCCGACGTTGCGACGCTATTATTTTGCACGTAGAAGCCGTGTCAGACGAATATTTAATAAAGCTTAGCGAAGGCTCTACACCTGTTTATCTAATGAGCCGTTACGTAGAACCACTTAAAGAAAATTGCATAAGCCTAGATAACCAACTAGGTGGCTACCTTGCAACTAAATCGATATTAGACCAAGGGCATAATCAAATAGCCTATATTGCAGGTCCGCAATTTAAAGCCGATGCATTTAACCGGCTAGAAGGTCATAAACAAGCACTTGCTGAGGCTGATGTTAAATTTGAGCCTGCGCTTTATTATATAGGCGACTTTAACGAAACCGGTGGCAGCAAAGGCTTAAAACATTTTATAGATAGCAAAATTAACTTTACTGCACTTGTTTGCGCCAACGACGAAATGGCCTCTGGTGCTATGAAATATGCCAGAGAGCATGGGTATAACTTACCAAACGATTTATCTATTGTTGGGTTTGATAACGTTATTTTTGCAAACTACCTCTATCCTACCCTTACAACAATAGATAACCCTGTCGCTAAAATGGGTGAGATGGCTGCTAAATTAGTTCTTAAAGACGTGTATCAAAATAAAAACCTCGTTATAAATCGGTTTTTTGAACCCACTTTAATGCAGCGTGATTCATCAGCACCACTTGTTACATCCAATTGAATGTTAAAGTATAGAATAAAAAACCAGCCAAATTTTAAACGAGTATAATATCAAAGGATAATTTCAATCTATTTTTTCAACACGTTATGTTATCTATAAAAGTATGATTTTCTTGTAAAACGCACTATATTTGTTTGAAAGCTTTTTCGTTAAATTTTAAATATAACAAATGTGATAAATAATATTATGAAGTCAAAAATAAATAATAAAAATAATAAAAATCTAGTAACAATTATTGTCTTGTTAATAATTGGTATATCTATTTTTAGTTTTCAATATTTTGATTCTGGTGAAAAGTCAGTAACAATTTGGGAACAAACAGCAGATAAAGCGAAAGAAGCAGCATATATCAGTAAAATTGCTATTTATGATGAATCTTGTAATGAGATTATTTATGACGTTTTTTATGAAAATGTAAAAAATAGCCCCAAAGAAATAAGCGAACTTGGGATTAGTCATAAAGATGTGAATAGTGGTTATGCAAAAAAAGAAGATGGTACTGTTGATTATTCTTTTTGGATTAACTCAGAAGGTGGGAAAGGCTTAAGGGGTTTACCATTGAGTGAACTTAAAGATGGCAGTGGTTCAATCAAATATAGAGCTTGGATAACTCCTGAAACAAAATCTGCTGAAACAGATGGGTTTTCTGCATTTATTAGATCTTTTGATGATAACGATAATCAAATAAACCTTTTTGACCAAGTAGAAATTAAGCACACTAAGTTTTGGGACAATAGTTGTAGTTAAAAGCATTTAAACTTATAAAATTGGTTTTGCACCTAGCTTGAATCTGATCATATAGCAGATGAAAAAAATAAAAATAATACATATAAAAAACTGAGAGAATATCAATCTCTCAGTTTCCTAACAACCTAGCTAAATGTCGCTTTTTATGTGGCAATTACACATTCTTATTTAACCGCAACTCTAGCTACTTAACAATCCAAGGTGTTACTTTAATAACTTGCGATATATCGCCAAGTGCCGCATTATCATCTTCCCAGTTATCTTCAACTGCAAAGTAACATACTGACTTTTCGCACGTTATGCTTTTATCATCAAACTGCATTGGGCTTTTAAATGTAACTGCAACGCCCTTTTGCTCTGGTAATAAAAACCACATTAACTTGCTAACAAAAAAGCCCGATAAATCAGTTAATAATTCATCTAACTCGTCGTTAATAGTATACAAAGATTGCTTTGAAAGTGTGAGCCCTTCAAGTTCGTTTGCTTCTATTTGAAGTTTTAATTGGCAATCGTGATCTGGATTTTGTGGCTGCACCACAATAACCGCTTTATCGGTATCAAGTTGCTTATCAAACGGTAATAACAGCTGCGCTTTATCGGTAAAGTTAAGCGGATACTCGTTATTCTCAGTTAAAATAGTGCCACTTTTAATCGCACACGATTCATTTGTACCAATATCGCTTATATAAAAATTAACACGCGCGTATTGAAAATCGCCCTTATTAACAATTTTTAAGCGGTCGTAAAAACCATCATACGACATTACAAACTCTCTCGCATTTACGTTAAATGCTGTAATGCTTAGTAATACCAATGCCGTAACGTTGGTGTAATTTAAAATGCGTTTATTCATCAAAGTAAGCTCTATTTTGGTTAATCATGGTATTTAGCTCTTCTATATACGCTTCGCCGCGCTCAGAGTATGACAATAAACCATGCGTAAGCTCAGTGGCTACAATTGGTTTTTGTTCTAAGCGTAAGTTTTCACGAATAGCACGTAGATCTTTATATGCTGGGTGCGTGTTTATATTTTTAAAATAAGCGTTTATAGCAGCTCTTACCGATTTAAACGCAGCAACTTCGTGCGCAGCACCAGTATTACGGCGCTTTGGAACCATGCCACAGCCTTTTGAATAACACCACTGACCAAAAAAGTTAAGACCAATGCGTGCAAAACGCGATGTACCCCAAGCCGATTCGTTCGCAGCTTGCATAAGTGCTAATTCTTTAGGAATAATATCAACACGACGCAGTGCTTGCGTAAGTGTTAGCGTATCAAGCGTGGTTGGTAAGTCGTACGATTTTAAAATTTTAACAATGTCTTTGCTTTGTTTATTCTCAAGCGACAAATCGTTTTGTAGCATCATACGTGCAATTTCTAGTTTTGCGCGTTGCTGTAATATTTTTTTATTTTCGGCTTCAACATGCGGACGAATAAAATTAAAAAAGGCATGTTTTTTTTCTTTTACATCAGTAAATTCTGAAAACTTAGGTAGCTTAACGTTATGTAATGGTTTTTCTATTTTCTTTATTTTTTTAGATTCAGAGGTAGTTTGTCCATCTGTATCTACGTCATCACTTTGCATAAATGGATACGCAAGTGCCCATATAAAAAATATGGTTAACAAAAACTTAAAAATGGTTTTTAGCATGTATTCTCTCTTTAAATATTAGGGCGTGTTGACTTTTTGTGATTAAGTTTGCAGCAGTATGTTTAGCATTTAGGCAAGGCAGAGCCTATGCAGTGTGGTTATTCCCCATAAATAGGCGATAACGCAGCATAAATGCCAAACATGCGCTGCCCAACGGGCTCTTCCTAAGGGCAATTAGACCGCCTCTAGATTGAACAAATTTAATCCGCAAAGATCAACACGCCCTAGTTATGCATGGTCAATACACAAGCATACGAAGTCCCATTATACCTAAGCCACTTTGTAAACGCGAATAACCTAAATTCGCAATTTATAAGTGCATGGGTATACTGCTAGCGTAACTAATTATTTCTGAGTGAGCAGTATGGATAAACAATGGCAAAGCCGAATAATAGAACAGCACAAACATAGACCTAACGACAACCGCTCACCTTGGCAGGTTGATCGCTCTCGTATTATTCACGCTGCTGCATTTAGGCGATTACAAGCCAAAACCCAAATTATGGGCATTGGTTTGAACGATTTTTACCGTACTCGCCTTACTCACTCTTTAGAAGTATCGCAAATTGGCACCGGCATACTGCGCCATTTAAAAGCGCAACATAGCGATTTTACGCACTTTCCATCAACCGGACTGCTAGAAACACTGTGTTTAGCACACGATATTGGTCATCCGCCCTTTGGTCATGGTGGTGAAATAGCGCTAAATTACATGATGCGCGATCATGGTGGCTTTGAAGGCAACGCGCAAACACTGCGTATAGTTGCAAAGCTTGAGCCCTACAGCAACGGTCATGGGATGAACCTTACTCGTCGTACTTTATTAGGCTTTATAAAATATCCTGCATTTATAAACACGCTTTGGCATACCATTCCCGATACAACAACAGGTCGTGCATTTATAAAAGCAGATGATTGGCGACCAGCCAAGGGCTTATACAATGACGATGCAGCCATATTCAATTGGATAGTAGAACCACTGAGTCAAAACGATAAAACATTACTTGGTAACCATGCTGAAATAGATAAATACCGTGCTAAAACAACATATAAATCCCTCGATAGCGCCATTATGGAACATGCCGATGACATAGCATATGCCGTACATGACTTAGAAGATGCAATTGCAACGCATGTGCTTACGTTAGACGATTGGCAAACGCATGCTCTGCCTCATTTAAAAGCACTTAATTTTGACTGGTTAAACACCATGCTTGAGTCGCTCACCCAGCGTTTGTTTTCAAAAAATGACTACGAGCGAAAAGACGCCATAGGTGAGCTGGTTAATACCTTTATTATTCACATACATTTAGATATTCAAAACGATGCCTTTGAATGCCCTATTTTAAAGTACACCGCTAAATTAGATGCCCAATACGACAGTGTATTGCAAATACTTAAGCATTTTGTGTTTCAGCGTTTAATACGCGACCCCGAAATGCAGCAAATAGAGTTTAAAGGTCAAAACTTACTAATAGAGTTATTTACCGCGTTTGCTAGCGATCCGCTGCGTTTATTGCCCGAAACAACACAAGCGCAATACATAGAAGCCGAAAAGCAAAACCAAGGCATGCGTATAATTTGCGATTACTTAAGCGGAATGACCGACGAATACGCTTATAAAACGTACCAACGATTGTTTTCACCTATGCAGTAGTAATACCAATAGACGTAAGTAATATAAAACTGAGCATTATTAAAAAGGCCGAGTAAATTTAATCTACTCGGCCTTTTTAGCTTTTATATTTAGTTGGAACTTTTATAAAGATTTTACGCCCATGTTATATAGTGTAAAACCAAACATATCAGCGTACTGATCAATAATTTTACTAGTTGGTGTACCTGCACCATGACCCGCATTTGTTTCTATACGAATAAGTGTTGGGTTACTACCCGCTTGTTTTGATTGAAGCTCAGCCGCAAACTTAAACGAATGCGAAGGGACAACACGGTCATCATGATCGCCTGTCGTGATCATAGTGGCTGGATATTCAACACCGGCTTTTACATTATGAAGAGGTGAATAGCCTTTAATGTATTCAAACATTTCTTTGCTTTGCTCGCTCGTACCGTAGTCGTATGCCCAGCCAGCGCCCGCAGTAAATGTATGGTAACGTAGCATATCAAGTACGCCTACAGCAGGAAGAGCCACCTGAAATAAGTCAGGACGCTGGGTCATTACCGCGCCAACTAATAAACCACCATTAGATCCACCACGCAGTGCTAAACGCTTTTTAGATGTATACTTTTTATCTTTTAAATACTCAGCAGCTGCAATAAAATCATCAAACACATTTTGCTTTTGCAATTTAGTGCCTGCATTGTGCCAGTCTTTACCGTACTCACCACCACCACGAATATTAGCAACGGCATATACCCCGCCCTGCTCAAGCCATACAGCATTAACCGGACTAAAGCTTGGCGTTAAACTAATATTAAAACCACCGTAACCGTATAAAATAGTAGGGTTTGAACCATCAAGCTTAATACCTGTTTTATAGGTAATTACCATCGGTATTTTTGTACCGTCTTTTGATGTGTAAAACACTTGCTCAGACGTGTAATCATCACTATTAAAATCAATAGCCGACTTACGATAAACACCCGATTCACCGGTAGTTACATCAAACGTATACGTAGTGCCTGGTGTTTTATAATTAGTGAATGAGTAATAAAGCGTAGTTTGCTCTTTTTTACCACCAAAACCGCTTGCAGTACCCACACCTGGTAAGCTAATTTCGCGAATTAGCTCGCCTTTTTTGTTGTATTGTTTTACCTGCGAAATCGCATCAACCATATAGTTGGCAAAAAAGGTATCGCCACCTTTAGTCAGGTTTAGTACGTTTTTGGTTTCAGCAATTAAATCTACCCAATTTTCAGGGGTTGGGTTGTTTGCATCAACCGTGACTACTTTTTTGTTTGGCGCATTTAAATTAGTTACTAAAAACAGTTTACTGCCTTCGTTATCAATAACCGATGTATCTGAATCAGTATTTCCAACAACCGTTACAAATTCACTGTTTTCTTTTGTTAAATCTTTTATAAACAGCTTATTGCCTGAAGTAGACGTACTTGCTGAAATAAGTAAGTAATGTCCGTCATCAGTTACGTCAGCGCCAACATAGCGATGTTTTTGCGCATCAGTTTCACCAAATACAACTTGGTCAGCAGATTGAGCAGTGCTTAACTTATGGTAATACACTTTATGTTGATCTGTTTTAGCCGAAAGCTCACTACCTTTAGGTTTTTCGTAGCTTGAATAATAAAAACCTTCGTTACCTAACCAATCTATGCCACTAAATTTAACATCAACAAGTGCTTCTTCAACTTGCTCTTTAGTTTTTGTATCAATAACTATAATTTTACGCCAATCACTGCCGCCTTCCGATATTTGATACGCTAATAAAGAGCCATCTTTTGAAAACGATAAACCCGACATAGACGTCGTACCATCTTCACTAAACTTGTTTGGATCTAAAAATACTTCAACGTCGCCGCCATCTTTACTACGGTATAAAACATATTGATTTTGCAACCCATCATTTTTGTAAAAATAGGTGTAATCGCCTTCAGTAAAAGGAGGACCTATTTTTTCGTAATTCATTAATTTTTCAAGACGCTGCTTTAACTTATCGCGATAAGGTATTTGCTCTAAATAAGAAAACGTTAAATCGTTTTGAGTTTTAACCCACTGTGCAGTTTCTTCACTCATATCATCTTCTAACCAACGATACGGATCGCTAACTGCCTCTTCAAAGTAAGTGTCAACCACATCACCTTTTTTAGTTTCTGGATATACAACTGAATTTACTTGCTTCATAGGTGCTTTTACTTCTTCTTTAATTGCCATATTAGTTGGCTCTGAACAGCCGCTAAGTGCTAGTAGTACAGCACATGCTAAAGTTTGCTTAAACATTATGAGTTCCGTTCTTAATTGTTATTAATAGTGCACCTAAGTTATTAACTTTTAGTCCTTTTGTCTATTAAGATGAGCTCATCGGCATTTATCGCTGTAAACAAATGTAAACTTACGCTTTAATAGTTCATGATTTTCATTAAAAAGATAAAAGAGCAAACAATGCAAAGTACACACTCTACATTTAAAAGCTTTAAAGCCTTTTACCCTTATTATTTAAAAGAGCACCGTAACGTTACTTGCCGTCGTTTGCATTTTATAGGCAGCACGTTAGTCATTGTAGTAATTGCAATTACGTTATTAGCACAACAATACAGTTTATTATGGCTTTTACCTGTTATTGGATACGGATTTGCGTGGGTCGGGCACTTCTTTTTTGAAAAAAATCGCCCAGCTACTTTTAAGTATCCTTTTTATAGTTTGTGGGGAGATTGGGTTATGTTTAAAGATATGCTCGTAGGAAAAATTAAATTTTAACGATATTTTTTTATACCAATTACTTATAAAAACAAAGCTGCTTCGTTGTTTAAAGTATAGATTCTCATAAACAGTATTATATTTGTAGAACAACCACCAAATGTTAATTAAATTAACATTTGGTGGTTGGTTTTATATTTCTTTCTCGCAAATTTTATTTATAACTTAACAGCTACTTATTGTTAGCCCACTAAAAACAGAACACCATTGATAATTAACTCAACCCTCCATCACACCAATAGTCGTTAATTAAACGTTAATTTTAAAGTGCTTCTATAATTCATTATTCATCAATTACTTAGCATTTATCACTCTCATATAACTAAAACGATGATCATTATAAAAAATGACCAAATGTAATTATAAAAGCAGCTAGATTAATTGAATGTTATTCAATTGACTGACTTTGTTAATTAAGTATATGTTCAAGGTAACAAAAACGTTTATACCAATTCGCTTAATTAAGTGATCTATTTTGAGGATGGAAAAACGTGTTGATAGCTAGGCAAAAAATTCGCTATTTAGTTGTTCTCGGCAATTGCTCCTGCATTGCTCTACCCTCTGCATCCATGCAGTCGTAAATGAGAATTTTTTAACGCAGGTAGCGACACGTTTAGCCTCTAAAAATGATTAAGTATTATTGCGGGTTGGTATTAATAACCTTTTTGTACAA
The DNA here is from genome assembly GCF_000498095.1 of Pseudoalteromonas sp. TB64. GTDB lineage: Bacteria > Pseudomonadota > Gammaproteobacteria > Enterobacterales > Alteromonadaceae > Pseudoalteromonas. The sequence continues at coordinate 6,173 of NZ_AUTQ01000079.1, read as the reverse complement.
AAACTAAAATAATTCAACGGGTATGGGGAAATAAAACATGAATAAAAAGCCATTATTTCAATTACAACAATCGGTGCCACAAATATTACTCGCAATGAGCGCATCTGCCGCGCTACTAGGTTCGCTTTCTGTAAGCGCTGCAACACAAGACACTAAAGCAGAAGAAAACATAGAACAAATTAGCGTAATAGGCTCTCGCCGATTAGGTCGCACAGTAGAAGACAGCGCAGTACCAATAGATATTATAGGTGCAGACGCACTTAATAATTCAGGTCAAACAGAAACAAACGCGCTACTTAGCAGCCTATTACCCAGCTTTAACTTCCCGCAGGCATCCCTTACAGATGGTAGTGACCACGTACGCCCTGCTCAACTTCGTGGTTTAGCCCCCGATCACACATTAGTACTTGTTAATGGTAAACGCCGTCACAGTAATGCATTACTTAATTTAAATGGCTCAACGGGTCGTGGTTCTTCATCAGTTGATTTAAACGCGATTCCGGCAAATGCAATTGCTCGTATTGAAGTGTTACGCGATGGCGCAGCAGCGCAATATGGCTCTGATGCTATAGCTGGCGTTATTAATATTGTGCTTAAAAGTGCCAGTAGTGGTGGCTCTTTTTCAGCAAACTACGGCGCTAACGTTACTGAAATGGATGGAGTACCAGAACTAAAATCTGTATCTGAAGGCAGCGATGGCAATTTGGCATTTACCGAGGGCAGCGATCGCTCACTAACCGATGGTCAAACATTAACGCTACAAGGTAATATGGGGTTTGAACTTGGCGAAAATGGCTTTTTAAATATCTCAACAGAATACCGCGACCGCCATTCAACTAATCGCTCAGACTACGACCAACGCGAAAACTACGCGCGTTTAGATGACGGCTCCCTAGACCCACGCGAACTTACCGTAAATCGTTATAACCATAATTTTGGTAATGGCGATGTTGAAGATCTTTCTGTTTTTTATAACGCCGGATACCAGTTAACAAACAATGCCGACTTATATTCATTTGGCTCTTACAGCAAACGTGAAGGCGAAGGCGGCGGGTTTTATCGCCGTGCAAGTGATAGCCGTAATATAGAAGAAATTTACCCAGACGGATTTTTACCTGTTATTACTTCAGACATAAACGATTTTTCACTCGCTCTTGGTGTTAAAGGCTTTGTAAGCGAATGGAATTACGATGTATCGGCAGTGTACGGACAAGATGCATTTGAGTTTGGTGTTACTAATAGCTTAAATACTTCATTCGGACCTACTAGCCAAACTACATTTGATGCAGGCACACTGACGTACGACCAACTTACTTTAAACGTTGATTTGAGCCGTGAAGTAGACGTAAGCTTTTTAGAAAGCTCTGTAAACGTAGCGGTAGGTGCTGAGTACCGCCGCGAAGGTTACCAAATAGATGCAGGCGAAGAAGCCTCATACGCACAAGGTACGTTTGGTCCAGGTGGTGCAGTAACCGACCCTGTTGATGGTCCATTTGGTGCAGCCGGATCACAAGTATTCCCTGGGTTTACGCCAGAATCCGAAGGTGATAACAGCCGCCACAACGTAAGCTTTTACATCGATCTTGAAACTTACCTAACCGATGATTGGAACCTAACCGTTGCCGCTCGTTATGAGGATTACTCAGACTTTGGCGATACGCTTAATGGTAAAATTGCCACTCGTTACGCGTTAACTGAAGACCTAGCAATTCGTGCATCGGCCTCAACGGGCTTTAGAGCACCGTCGTTACAACAGCAATTTTTCACCTCAGTAGCCACTGTATTTGTTGATGGCGAACCAACCGAAACAGGTACTTTTGCGCCAGGTAGTGATGTAGCAAAAGCGCTTGGCTCACCTGGTCTTGATGCTGAGGAAGCAACAAACTACGGCGTTGGGTTTACATGGTCTACCGACTTTAACTTCAGCTTATCCGTTGATTATTACCAAATATTAATTGATGACCGAATCGTGCTATCAAACAACTTATCAGGTGCTGCAATTGAGCAATTACTTGAAGGTACAGGTGCTAATCAAGGGCGTTTTTTCTTAAACGCAATTGACAGTAAAACGCGCGGTGTTGATGTTGTAGCATCGTACAACCTAGCAACCGACGGTTATGGCGATGTTGCCTTTAATTTAGGTTACAACTACGGTAAAAATGAAGTTACCGATATAATTGATGCCCCTGCAGAGTTGCAAGGTGCTGGGTTTGATCAAGACAACTTATTCTCTGGTAACGAACTTCGTCGTTTTGAAGTAAGCACCCCACGCAACAAGTACAACCTAAGTGCAACATGGAATATGGACCAGTGGCGCACAACACTCAGAACAACGCGCTACGGTGAAACACAAGACCCTTCAGAAACACCAGAACTTAACGAAGTACTCAAGCCTAAATGGATCACTGACTTAGATGTCGCCTACTCGCTTAGTGAAAACGTATCGCTGAGCTTAGGTGCTAATAACATTTTTGATGTTTATCCTGACGCAACCCGCGAGAATGTTGACGAAGTAAGTACGTTCTCACGCTTATTTGCTTATTCTAGCTTCTCGCCATACGGATTTAACGGACGCTACGTGTACGGCAAAATAGAAATGAAGTTTTAATCATTGATTAAAATATCTGCATGACTAACAACCATGCAGATATTCCTACACAGTGTAAATATATTCAAAGTTAGAAAAACCGGCTTTAATGAGCTCTATAACTAAAACCAGAGCAAAGTAATCATAAGCAACTATTTAGTTTTGAAACCGATTAATTAATGAGAATTTATAGACTATTTGGTTTACATATTACAGGCTGGGCCAAAGATAATAAAAACAGATCAAATGAGCTTGTAAATAACTCAACGTTATTCAAATCCACCTCACCTTCAAAGCATGCTTCACCGTCTTTATTCTAAAAAAGACTTTCCCAAAATAGTCACCGCCAATACCTAAACAAATTTTATTGCCTATACCACCACCTGCTATCGCTAAAAGTTAATTCACTTTTGCTTTTGTAGCGGCCTTTTATATTTATTATCGATAACAATAAAGTAGGTAGTAACAATAAAATAAACGCCTATTTAAAATACATATTGGAGTAAATAAACCTGCAGCTTCCCTATTTGCCGAACCAAAAGTAAAACTGAGATTTCGCACATGGATTAATATTTATTAGGTGTTGAATACAGAGCAAATGATCAGTATGACGAAAACCAATAACATACTTCTGCCTTAATTGAAAAACTAAACAACCGCTCTAAACACGAATGTGTTACATAAAAAATCCGATATTAGAAAACCAATATCGGATTATTAAGGCGATTAAATTTTAGTTAACCAACCGTGTTTGTCTTCACTTTTACCCCATTGAATATCGTTCAATGCTTGGCGTAAACGTGCTGTAGTAGGACCAGGTTCACCAGTACCTACTTTATATTCTTTATCGTTATGAATAAACGTACCTACCGCAGTAAGTACCGCAGCAGTGCCCGAAAGCGCCGCTTCAGTACCTGGTTTTGCTGCACGTTCTAGTAGCTCAGTAACGCTAAAGTTACGCTCGCTTACCGTCATACCTAAATCTTTGGCTATGGTTAAAACACTACTGCGTGTAACACCGTGTAAAAAGGTGCTATCGAGTGCTTTAGTAATAATCTCGTTGCCGTCAATGAGTATAAAGTTAGCAGCACCGGTTTCTTGTACGTCGCCACCTGGGCAAAACAAAATTTGATCTGCTTGGTACTTTATACGTGCAGCACTAATAGGCGCTAAAGCACTGGCGTAGTTACCACCACTTTTTACCATACCCATGTGCGGAGCGCAGCGCATACCATCTTCTTCAAGTAGTACGCGTAGTGCAGTTGCACCACCTGCAAAGTAATCACCCACTGGCGATAGTAACGTATATAAAAGCGAGCTCATTGATGGCGCAGCTGCTTTACCAATTGCCGCCTCAGTACCAATATGAGTTGGGCGAATATACATAGAGCCCGGTGGTAATGGCGTTTCATCTGCGTATTCACGCATAATATCGATAATCATCGTTTTTAGCATATCGCCATCAAAACTCGGTAAGCTTAATAGCGCTGAGCTTTGTTGCATGCGTGCAATGTTTGCATCCATTCTAAAAAGATAAACAGAACCATCTTCATGGCGAAAGGCTTTTAAGCCTTCAAAACATGTACTTGAATAATGAAGAACGTGTGCACCAGCATGAAGTTCAAGTTTATCGGAAGGGACAATCGAGCTTTCGCTCCATTTATTATCAGAAAAACGAGCTTGAATCATCTGCGGCATAAACACGGTACCAAATGCGGCCATTTTAATCTCTCTTGTGTGGTCTATTTTCCTCCATTGTATGACAATCACCCGCCATTTAACCATAGCTAAAGTAAGGCTTTTTTAATTAACTAAGAGAATTTTTTGCAAGTGCTGTTTACAAATCAACCGCATTGGGTGCTATAAACAAAAAAATCGGTCTGTGCAGCTACACAGACCGATTTTTTCATTCGTTAATTAAAACATATTTATTTAAACGAATATTTAATAATACGTTTTAACACCGACGTATACTGCCTAAAAAAACCACCCGTATGGTAATCAACACCGTGTTTTTTTAAAACAGCTTGTACTTGAGGCGCTACTTCTTGATAGCGCGAAGACGGCATATCAGGAAATAAATGATGCTCTATTTGGCAACTTAAATGCCCTGTCAAAACATGAAACCAATGCGGCCCGTTAATATTAGACGAGCCCAATACTTGGCGGTAATACCACTGCCCTTGGGTTTCGTTTACGCAGTCTTCTTGTTTAAATGTTTGCGTTTCTTCGGTAAAGTGCCCACAAAATATGATGGTTGATGTCCATAAATTACGGATTAAGTTTGCCACTAAATTACCCGCTAATACCCATAAAAATAATGGGCCTGCAAGTAACGGGAATATCGCATAATCTTTAATTAACTGGCGAGCGCCTTTACTAAAAAAACGATGTTTTAGTGTTGAGTGCGATACAAGCCCTTCGCGGTTTTCTTTCTTTTTACCAATAAAAACACGCTCTGCAGCCAATTCGTGATACGACACGCCCCACTGAAATAGCACACTTAAATTAATGTATGTAATAAACTGCCATACATTTTTTAAACGCCAATTAAAATCGTCGCTCAGGCGTAATAACCCATAGCCAAAATCACGGTCTTTACCAATAATATTAGTATAAGTATGGTGCTCAAAATTATGAATACGGTGCCAACTTTGTCCATCGCACGCTATGTCCCACTCATAATGCTGTGAGTTAAGTTGCTTGTCGTTCATCCAGTCGTATTGACCGTGCATTACATTGTGACCAATTTCCATATTGTCTAAAATTTTAGCAAGCGCTAATAGCAGCACGCCTGCAACCCACAATAGTGGCTGAATAAAACCAAGCATAAGCAAAATTCGCCCGCTCCATTCACATACTCGCTGTTTGCGCACAACAGAGCGAATGTAGTCAGCATCTTGTTGACCTACTTTGCCAAGGGTGTCCATTTTAATGGCATCTAACTCGCTTGCGAGCATGTCATAGTTAATGTTTTTCATAATTGTAACTCCAAATCACTAACAGGTTGGCTTACGCAAAGTTGTATTAGCTGCTCGCCGTTGTCACTCAATTCACCTGTTTTTAAATTACGTACCACGCCTGACTTTTTAATACATTGGCATTGATGACAAATACCAATACCGCAACCGCGTTTAACGGGTAGCTTTTTTTCTTCAAACTGAGTCAATAAAACATCGTTGCCCGATACAACATGGGCACTGGCGTTAATTTTTACGTTAAATTGGCTGTCGTCGTTTAAGCTTGGTAGCGCTAAACCAAATGCTTCTTGGTAATAATTTAGCTTATGCGTTTTAGCAAAATCACTCACCGTTTGCATAAATGCTGCAGGACCACAGCAGTAAATGTCTGGATTTTCCCACGGCTTAATATTGCTAGTTATATCGCTTGATTGCTCACGCGTTAATAATAAAAACGAAAAATGCTCAAAACGCGCTGCTAACTCACTCAGTTCATCAACACATTGATGCTCAGTGGCTTTTGCGTAATACACCAACGACACTTTGTGCGTAGTTTGGCTTAAGTAATCATCAAGCATAGCTAGCATAGGTGTTATACCCGAGCCACCGGCAATAAAAGTGGCTGG
>NZ_AUTQ01000078.1 GCF_000498095.1 Pseudoalteromonas sp. TB64 | reverse complement strand
AACGATGCGGGAGTGGCGGAATTGGTAGACGCGCTGGATTTAGGTTCCAGTAACTTCGGTTGTGAGAGTTCAAGTCTCTCTTTCCGCACCATTTTCTTGATAAGAAATAAAACTATCAAATAATTCTTTGTTGGGATATCGCCAAGCGGTAAGGCACCAGGTTTTGATCCTGGCATTCCCAGGTTCAAATCCTGGTATCCCAGCCAACTTCTTCTACCAAGGAAAGTTGGATATAAGAATTACTCAGCTAAGAGTTTAAAAAGCGACTAGTGTTTAATTACACGAACGATGCGGGAGTGGCGGAATTGGTAGACGCGCTGGATTTAGGTTCCAGTAACTTCGGTTGTGAGAGTTCAAGTCTCTCTTTCCGCACCATGTTCTTACTTAGAACTAAAACTAGTGCAAATTTATAGTTGGGATATCGCCAAGCGGTAAGGCACCAGGTTTTGATCCTGGCATTCCCAGGTTCAAATCCTGGTATCCCAGCCAATTTGTTAAATTATCTGATACATATCTTCATTAGAATACTTCTTAATAAACTCTTCTAAATTAATTGGCTTACTAAAATAATATCCTTGTAAATAATCACAATTCATTGATGTGAGTGTTTCTTGAAGATCTTTGTTTTCAATCCCCTCTGCTACAACTTTACAATTTAGTCTATTTGCTAAAAATAACGTTGACTCAACAATTGCGTAATTAGCTATTTGTGTCAGCATATCTTTAATAAACGACTGATCTATTTTTATTTGGCTAATTGGCAATTCCCTTAATAACGATAACGAAGAAAACCCAGTACCAAAGTCATCTACACTAAATTCAAAACCTCTGTCATTCAACTTATACATCATGCTACGTGCTGCATCTAAGTTCGTCATCATTGCACCTTCAGTAATTTCAAAAATAATAGAATCGCTTAAGGTAGGATCTAAGTTAATTAATGGCTCAATGAATTCGTAAAAATCTAGACTCTCTAAATCTCTTGTTGATAAGTTAACGTGTAATGGACCAATAAAACCTGCGCTTTTTAACAATTTTAGATGCTTTATTGTTTCTAGTACTACCCACTTAGATATATTTAAAATATCTCCAGTTTGTTCTGCAATTTTTATAAACACTTCAGGGCTGATAAATGAGCCATCACTTTGCGGCCAGCGAATTAATGCCTCGGCACCATGTATCTCATCCTGTTGTGAATCAAATATAGGTTGTAAATAAAGCTCAAACTCTTCATTTTTTAATGCATTTTTAATTCGGCTCGACATATCAAATAAATCGTCAGCTCTTACACTCAAATCACTAAAGTAATGGACAACCTGTTGCTGTGTTTTTTTTGCTTCGTGCAGTGCTAAGTTTGCAAATTTGAATAATTCATTAATATGTTTGGTGTCTTTTCGATAGGTACTCACGCCTATTTTTAATTTAACGCGTATGGTTTGATCAAAAATAGAAAACGGTTTTTCTATAGATTTATTGGTGAGCTGTATGCAAGACGCATAGTCATCTTGTGAAACTGAATCTAATAAAATGGCAAATTCATCACCGCCTATACGGTATAATCTTGCGAGACCTGATAAGTTTAAATTTAATGTTTTGGATAAAACACACAGTAAAGCATCGCCACATGTATTGCCGTAGGAATCATTAACTCGTTTAAAGTTACTCAAATCTATTAAAAATAAAGTAAAGGTGTCGTTATGCCCTATTTTTTTATTGAGAACTTCAAAAAACTTTTTACGATTAGGCAAGTTTGTCAGGCTATCGTGCTCTGCTAGATGTCGTTGATGATTAGCTGAGCATTCAATTTCTATTATACTTTTTGAGCTCAGTTTAATTACCATGTACACAAATGCGCCACCACCGAGCAAAATAAATGAGACACTTGATGTCACAAATGGGATTATTGTATTGTTAACAAAGTAATAAAGTATTCCCCAATACCCAAAAATAAAAAGTACAATTAAAATAAGTAACAAACTCCAAGCAAGACGGTTCGTTTTTTTACATATTTTGAGGGTTGGTCTTAAGCTTAACGTTAGAAGTACTACTCCCACCGTAATCATAAAAATAAATAGATTATCCACATACACTCTTTTAAGCCAATACGTTATATCTTTATTATGGCTAATAAACCTGATAACGACATAAAATACACAAAAAAGACGAGATATATAAAAGAGATGAAAAAATAGTACGAAGTCAGCGCACTAACAATATTGCTGTTAGCGCACTCTTTTAGTGGAGGTTTATTTGTAGATGATTATTTGTGTGTGGTTAAATTAACTAAGCTCTCCGCTAATAGCATACTTTAAGACCCAGTTTTTCAGCGGTCCTGTATTGTTAGCCATTTTTAAAAACTGGCTTCGCGCCCATTTTAGTGGTGTAACTTGGTTGGAAAATCCAAAGTAACAGGCATCCATCATGCTCATCATTAATTGATTAGCTTTTCGACGACTGCGCTCATATTTTTTAAGTTTTAACAGACAACCTACATCACTCGTACTTAACAGCACTTCAGCAAGCGCTACAACGTCTTGAAAGCCTAAATTAACGCCCTGCCCTGCAAGCGGGTTAATGGTATGCGCGGCATCACCCACTAATACTAAGCGTCCTTGTGAGTAATTATTGGCATGTTGTCGGGTAAGCGGAAAAACCGCATGGCTTTGTACTTCAAAGTCACCAGCAAGTTCAGGAAATTTATTAAGGATATGTACTTTTAGCTCTGCTGGAGATAACCCTTTAAACTCTTGAAGCGTATTTGCATCGTCGTACCAAATTAAATTAGCGTACGGTGCCTGCATAGGTAAAAATGCTAACGGTCCGGTTGGTGTAAATTGCTGCCATGTTTTAATTTGTTGCGGCGCATCTAACTTAATTAATACACCCATACAATGTTGTTGGTACTGCCAACCAGTAATACCTATATTTGCTTTATTGCGAAGTTGCGACTGTCCACCATCAGCTGCAATAACTAAATCAGCGGTATACGTTTGCTCACCATACACTAGCGTAATTGCATCTTGGGTTTGATCAATACTCGTAATAGGCGCTGATTGTTCAATAACTTCAATGTTGTATTGCTCAAATTGCTGCCACAAACTTGCTTGAATTAAATTATTTTCAATCAAATGACCTAAATGTGTCGTGTTTATATCGGCGCAATCGAACAATAAGTTATCACCACCACGCTCAAACGCCTCGAGTTGTTGATAAGGCGCTATACGGTTTTGCCTTAAAATCGGCATTGCACCTAATTCATCAAGTAAATTTTCTGAAAAGCGATTAATAGCCGACACTCTAATATCAACAATATCACTACTCAAAATTTTTGAAGGGTCAATAAGGTGCTTTTCTATTATGCGTACGGCTTTGCCTTGCTGTGCTAACTTTATAGCCATTGCCGCACCAACCATGCCGCCGCCAACCACTATCACTTTATTTTGAGTCATGTTTTTCATCATTTTATTATTACTTGAGTCTGTTTTGATTGTATCAAAATTAATTTGTTTTATGCCAGAGTATATCCTCAACAGCATATTAAACTGGGTCTGTATTGATTTGAGATCACAAACATGAAAACTATACTTGGATCTGGGCGGGTATCCAGCTAAAATACGCGTCCTTTAAGTGAGCATGCTTGCTCCTTAATCCTGTTTTAAGCACATTTTTGTGCCACTATCGAATTGAACACGAGGCTATATTTCAATGAGTAAAAAGCTGCATATTAAAACCTGGGGTTGTCAGATGAACGAATACGACTCTCAGAAAATGGCTGAACTTTTAGATGCGACCAACGGCTATCAGTTAACTGAAGATGCAACAGATGCCGACGTAATCTTACTCAACACCTGTTCAATTCGTGAAAAAGCACAAGAAAAAGTATTTCACCAATTGGGTCGTTGGAAGTTGTTAAAAGACGACAAGCCAGATTTAATAATTGGCGTAGGTGGTTGTGTTGCTTCGCAAGAAGGTGATTCTATTCGCCAGCGTGCACCATTTGTAGACGTTATTTTTGGCCCGCAAACGCTTCACCGCTTACCTGAAATGATAAAACAAGTACAAGGCAATAAAGGGTCATCGGTTGTAGATATTTCGTTCCCAGAGATTGAAAAGTTTGACCGTCTACCAGAACCAAAAGCAGATGGTCCGTCTGCATTTGTATCCATTATGGAAGGTTGTTCTAAATACTGTACTTTTTGTGTTGTACCGTACACTCGTGGCGAAGAAGTTAGCCGCCCAGTAGATGACGTATTACTTGAAATTGCACAGCTAGCTGAGCAAAACGTACGTGAAGTAAACTTACTTGGTCAAAACGTAAATGCATACCGTGGTGACACCCACGATGGCGAAATTTGTTACTTTTCAGATTTAATTCGTCTAATTGCTGCTATTGATGGTATTGACCGTATTCGTTACACCACATCGCACCCGGTAGAATTTACACCAGACATAATAGACGTTTATGCCGATGTACCAGAACTAGTAGATCACTTACATCTACCAGTACAAAGTGGTTCAGACCGTATATTAAATCTAATGAAACGTGGTCATACGGCTATTGAGTACAAATCAACAATTCGTAAATTACGTAAAATTCGTCCTAATTTAAGCATGTCGTCAGACTTCATAATTGGTTTCCCTGGCGAAACACAAACAGACTTTGAAGCGACCATGAAGCTTATTAGCGATATTGGTTTTGATATGAGCTTTAGCTTTATTTACAGTGCTCGCCCAGGTACACCTGCTGCAGATTTACCAGATGACGTAACAGAGCAAGAGAAAAAAGAGCGCCTATACTTACTACAAAACCGTATTACACAAATGGCGCAGCAAATTAGCCGTCAAATGTTCGATACAGAGCAACGTATACTTGTTGAAGGTCCTTCTAAAAAGAACCCGATGGAATTACGTGGTCGTACCGAAAACAACCGTGTAGTAAACTTTGTTGGTCCACATACAGTGATCGGACAGTTTGTTGACGTACGTATTACCGAAGCACTACCTAACTCTTTACGTGGTGATTTAATTCGTACAGAATCAGAAATGAACTTACGACGTGAAATAGCGCCTTCAGATATTTTAACAAAAGCCGCTAGTGCTGCACCAAAACCAGACACAATTAACGAAATTGGCGTTGCTACTTTCGTTCCATAGTCTACATAATTAGAATTTGCGCCAGTTAATACTGGCGCTATGCTATAGGAAGTAATTTTGAGTAATCAATTAAAAACATTAGAGATTTATTTAGAACCTGCCGATAACAAACGCCTTTCTTCATTATGTGGTCCGTTTGACGAAAACATCAAACAAATTGAACGCCGTCTGGCTGTTGAAATTATCCACCGCGACAACCTATTTAAAGTCACTGGTAAGTTGCACAATAGCGCTGGCGCTGTAGAAATCTTAAAAAACCTTTATATTGATACTCAACCTGTCCGTGGCGTAATCGGTGAAATAGAACCTGATAGTGTTCATTTAGCCATTACCGAATCAAAAGCCCTAGAGCAAGATGCATCAAGCAGTGCTTACGGCAAAGACATGGTCATAAAAACGCGCCGTGGTGTAATTAAGCCACGTAACGACAACCAAGGTGTATACGTTGCAAATATTTTGCATCACGATATTACATTTGGTATTGGTCCGGCTGGTACTGGTAAAACATATTTAGCTGTAGCGACTGCCGTTGACGCCCTTGAGCGCCAAGAAATTCGCCGTATATTATTAACTCGCCCAGCTGTAGAAGCAGGTGAAAAGCTTGGCTTTTTACCTGGCGATTTAAGTCAAAAAATAGACCCGTACCTGCGCCCGCTTTACGATGCCCTATTCGAAATGCTTGGTTTTGAAAAAGTAGAAAAACTCATCGAAAAAAATATCATTGAAGTTGCACCGCTTGCTTATATGCGTGGTCGTACTTTAAACGATGCATTTATTATTTTAGATGAAAGCCAAAATACCACTGCCGAGCAAATGAAAATGTTTTTAACCCGTATAGGGTTTAACTCAAAAGCAGTTATTACTGGCGATATTACACAAGTAGACTTACCACGAGGCACACGCTCAGGGCTTCGCCACGCAATGGAAGTACTTGATGGTGTAGACGAAATAAGTTTTAACTACTTTAAAGCCCACGACGTAGTACGCCACCCTGTAGTAGCGCGCATTGTTGAAGCCTATGAGCGAAACGACGAACGCGAGCGACTAAACCGTATTGAGAAGCAAAAAGCGAAAGACCAACTTGCTGTTCAACAAACGCCTTCGACTAAAGAGTAATACATTGACAACCGAACTTGATTTACAAATAGCGTGCGAGTTTGAAAACTTGCCAAGCGAAGAGCAGTTTGCGTTATGGGCTGACAAAGCACTTAGCCAATACCGTGATGAGTCAGAGCTGAGCATCGTCATAAGCGACGAAGCACAATCGCAGCAGCTAAATAACGATTATCGCGGTAAAAACAAACCAACTAACGTATTATCGTTTGAATTTGAAGCGCCACCGGGAATAGATATTCCTCTCGTGGGTGATTTAATTATTTGCCCAGCTATAGTATTAGCTGAAGCAATTGAGCAAGAGAAGTCATTTCATGACCACTTTGCCCACATGGTCATTCATGGATGCTTGCATTTACTTGGATTTGACCATATAAAGAGTGAAGACGCTTTCGAGATGGAAAGTATAGAAAAGCAATTACTTGCAGAGCTAAACATAGCAGACCCATACCGGGACGATATTTAAAATTAATGGAGCAATTAGACGCAATGAGCGACGGTAACTCGCAATCTAGCCAGGGTTCTTCTGGCAAAACGTGGTTGGGCAGAATAGCCCAAATGTTGCAAGGGGAACCCCAGAATAGAGAAGAGCTGGTCGAAGTAATTGCCGATGCGCAAGAACGAGACGTAATCGATCCCGAAACAAAAGAGATGATAGAAGGTGTGCTCGGAGTATCTGAGCTTAAAGTGCGAGACATAATGGTACCGCGCTCACAAATGGTCACTCTAGAGATCGACAGCCCGCTTGAAGAGCTAATACCCATGATGGTCCACTCTACCCACTCACGCTTTCCAGTGGTGATTGAAGACAAAGACCACGTAGAAGGTTTTTTACTTGCTAAAGATTTATTGCCATTAATCTTAAACAAAGACGAGCACCTACCATCAGTACGCGATTACTTACGCCCTGCAATGGTAGTACCTGAAAGTAAACGTGTTGATACTCTACTTAACGAATTTCGTCAGCAACGCTACCATATGGCAGTAGTTATTGATGAATACGGCGGCGTATCGGGCTTAGTAACTATTGAAGATATTCTTGAAATTATCGTTGGCGAAATCGAAGATGAGCACGACGAAGAAGAACACGAAGATATTCGCCAGTTAGCTAAACACGTTCACGTGGTGCAAGCGCTAACGCCTGTAGATGACTTTAACGAGCATTTTAAAACAGGTTACAGCACACAAGACGCCGATACTATTGGTGGTACTGTACTGCATGCATTTGGTCATATGCCAGGTCGTGGTGAAACTATTGATATAGATGGTTACCAATTTAAAGTAACCAACGCCGACAATCGTCGTATCTTACAACTGCAAGTCACCGTTCCTAAGGTTGATGATAACGACAGTGAAGAATCTGCTAACTAAACTTACCCGATTAGCAAAAGATAAAAAAGCATGGCTC
>NZ_AUTQ01000077.1 GCF_000498095.1 Pseudoalteromonas sp. TB64 | reverse complement strand
GATTTAACATTACTGTCGGTAGGTTCTGCCTTTTGGGGAATTATAGCGGGTGTGTGTACGGTGTTTGTTACCCGTAAAGATTAAGCTGTAGTTTAAAAGTGACGAGCGCGATGTAAAATCGCACCTACGGGGTCGGTGTTTTCTGCCAGTGCTTGTGCTGTTGTATGTGAGGTTTTATACCTCGCTTTTACTTTTAAAGAATTAAAGCATTAAAGAATTAAAGAATTAAAGCATTGAAGCCATGTTACATAAGCGCGATGTGAAATCGCACCTACGGGGCCTGTGTTTTCTGCCAATGCTTGTGTAGTTGTAGGTGAGGTTTTATACCTCGCTTTTATTTTTAAAGAATTAAAGAATTAAAGAATTAAAGCCATGTTACATGAGCGCGATGTAAAATCGCACCTACGGGGCCTGTGTTTTCTGCCGGTGCTTGTGCTGTTGTAGGCGAGGTTTTATACCTCGCTTTCACTTTTAAAGCATTAAAGCATTAAAGCAAAGTTACATGAGCGCGATGTAAAATCGCACCTACGGGATTGGTGTTTTTGCTGGGGTTGGCAGTGATGTAGGTGAGGTTTTATACCTCGCTTTTATTTTTAAAGAATTAAAGAATTAAAGCCACGTTACATGAGCGCGATGTAAAATCGCACCTACGGGGCCTGTGTTTTCTGCCAATGCTTGTGTAGTTGTAGGTGAGGTTTAATACCTCGCTTTTACTTTTAAAGTATCAAAGAATTAAAGAATTAAAGAATTAAAGAATTAAAGAATTAAAGCCACGTTACATAAGCGCGATGTAAAATCGCACCTACAAGTCCTGTGTTTTTTGTCGGTGTTTGCATTGATGTAGGTGAGGTTTTATACCTCGCTTTTACTTTCACTTTCACTTTTAAAGCATTGAAGCCACGTTACATGAGCGCGATGTAAAATCGCACCTACGGGTTTGCTTTCTTCTGCCGGTGTTTGCACTGATGTAGGTGAGGTTTTATACCTCGCTTTTAAATTGTTTTTAGCTGTATAAAAAAACAAAAAAGCGGTGTTAAAATTAACACCGCTTAAAGTTTACTGTTTTTTATTAAAGCTTTATAGCATTGGTTTTATTACATCAAATATAGCTTTAATGTGGTCGTCTCTATTATTTAATGCCGCTATGTAACGGTATTTTTCGCCACCAGCTTCTTCAAAAATTTCTCGGTTTTCGTGCTCTAACTCTTCAAGTGTTTCTAGGCAGTCGGCGCTAAAAGCTGGGCTTATTATTGCTACGTCTTTTATACCCTCATCAGGGAGGCTTTCAAGAGTTGCATCTGTGTAAGGTTTTAACCACTCAGCTTTACCAAAACGGCTTTGAAATGTGCTTATTACTTTGTCTTTATCTAGACCAAGTTTCTCGACCACTAAGCGCGTAGTTTGCAGGCATAAACAGTGGTACGGATCGCCTCGTTCTAAAAACAGTTTAGGCATACCGTGATACGAAAAAACTATTTTTTGCGGCATACCATTCGCTTCTAAATCTTCACTAATACTGTTAGCTAAAGATTCAATGTAACTGGTGTTTTTATGATATCCATTTATAAAATGTAGCTCTGGTACCCAACGCCACTTTCGCAACACGTTTGATACAGCATCGAAAGTAGAGCCGGTAGTTGGGCTAGAGTATTGCGGATACATTGGCATTATTATAATACGTGTTAAGCCTTTATCTCTTAGCTCTTCCAGACCTGCCTCAATTGATGGATTGCCATAACGCATTGCCATAACAACTTCTGTATTTGTGTAACCTTGCTCTTTTAACAGGGCATTTAACTTAATACTTTGTTGGCGAGTAATATGGGTAAGTGGCGAGCCATCTTTGGTCCATATGCTTTCGTATAATTTTGCCGAGCGTTTTGGGCGAACACGTAAAATAATTCCGTGGAGTATAATCATCCATACTAAGCGTGGTATTTCTACAATACGGGGGTCTGATAAAAACTCACGTAAATAAGTACGTAAAGCAGCAGCAGTTGGCGCGTCAGGGCTACCTAGGTTAGTAAGTAATATTCCCGTTTTTTGGTTAAAACGCCCGTCGTGGGGATTGTCGGTAACGGCAGAAAATCGCGACACGTTATGCTCCTTCAAGCAAAAATTAATGATGTAGTTGGTATAAACCTAAACTTAAAATAAAATTATTTCAATTTAGTTCAAACTATTGAAGCACATTGTAACGAATAAAAGCCCGCTTTAGATCAATCATTTAGAAGTTTTAACCATTATTCTAAACGGCGTTGGTTTTTTGGCTTCGAGCTGTTGAAGTTTTTCGATTGATTTGCGAATAAACACATGACCTTTAGGTAGTAGCATAATACCAGTGTGGTTATGTAATGCATGCCCAAGTACCATGTTTTCTTTAAGGTCTTGCGCTGAACAAATAAGCACAGAACCTGATGTACTTTTTTGCTCCTGCATTTTTACTTGGCTTACCTCCAAGGCGCGCACAATTTTTGGATGATAAAAAGTGCCGCTATAAAGCTTTACGTTTTCGAGAGCCTGTTCATGTCTCTCTTTTTCATTTTTAGCAATGCTTTGCTCAAAGGCATCCCAGTAGTCGCGCGCTAGTCCTAATACCATAGCACCAATAGGAATATCATTTCCGGCAAGCCCTTTAGGTATGCCATTACCATTGTAGCGCTCAAATTGATAATAAATCGCGTCTGACAAGTCGTGTAAGTGCATTGCGGGCATTAGCATTAGTTGCGCCGTACTAGGGTGGGTATAAAACGTTTTACGTTGTAATTCGCTTAATTTATTAACCGGTTTTTTGTAAAGCTCGGGATCCATAGCAAGTAAACCTATTTGCGCTAAATAACCTGCCATAGGCGCAAGATCGATACTTTTTTGCGATAAGTTTAAATAAAGCGCTATTTGGGTGCAGGTATTTGCAATGTTCTGTGCTTTATTACCATCGAGGTGCGGATTTGCATTAACAAAGTTATACAGTAACTCCACAGTTGATTTATGTTCGTGTTTTTCTCGCTCGTTTGCATCTTCTAGTTTTTTTAAAACTTGCTTGATTTGTTTAGTGCGCTTTTCTACCCGTTGCTCTAACGTGTTATTTAGTTCAAGCAGCTCTTGGTTTTGTGTTTTAACTTGGGCTTCTAATAGTTGGTTTTGCTTTTTTAGTTCGAACTTTTCGAGGCTGTTATTAATACTGCGCAGTAGTAAATCATTTTGCCACGGCTTTTGAATATAACCATTAATTTGCCCTTGGTTAACTGCTGCAAGTGTGGTTTCTATATCTGCATAGCCTGTTAATAAAATACGTTGTGTATCGGGTGCTAGCGCCCGTGCTTTTTCTAAAAATTGCGCGCCATTCATTTGTGGCATACGCATATCACTAATAATTAAACCAAACTCATGGTTTTTAAAAAGCTTTAAAGCACTCTCAGGATTGTCGCAAACTATGTTTGTTAACCCATTCGTTTTAAGTAACCGTGTTAAAGAGCGCAATACTATTTCGTCATCATCAACGCACAATACATCAATACGATTTATTGGTGCGCCTGGTATTGTGTTTATCATTGGTTCACCTTTATTTGACTAATGTAGAGGGTAAATTTTCAAAGCTCTTATTAACGCTTGTTGATAACTGCAACGATGATTACCAATTTCGCATTTCGATTGAATAAATTAGTTAAGATAAACTTAGCTCTGAAAATGCTTTTTCCTTAATTAAGCGTAGCTTAAAAAACTATTAGAGTTGCATTATTGTGCTCGGGCGACTAAACGTTAGTTACTAAAGCTATAAGGATACAAGCTATGAATGGATCAGATAATTTTGAGCACGCTTTTTTAGAAGAAAAAAAACAACGATTAACTGCCGAGCAGCTACTGAAAGATAAAAGCAGCGTTTTAGTTGCTATTAACGATGAGTTACAAAAAAAAGTAGCTGATTTAGAACATCAACAAAAAATGTTTATTCAAACAGAAAAAATGGCAACCTTGGGCACGCTGTGTGCTGGTGTTGCACATGAAATAAATAACCCCCTTGCTTATGCCATGAGTAATATTGAAAGCCTTCAACATGTAGCACCTACTTTATTTACAATGCTAAAGCTTAACGAGCAATACCTAAATAACGACATTCCCGAGACGCGTTATAAAAGTGAATTAGCGCTTTTAAATAAACAACAACATTTTTCGTGGATTGGTAGCGAATTTTTAGCACAAATAAACGATAGTTTAGAAGGCTTAAGGCGCATTAAACACATAGTTCATAATTTATTAAACTTTACTCATTCAACCGCAAATCAAGATAAACAATATATTGATGTAATTGAAGCCGCAAATAACGCATTAAAGTTATTGAGTAACCAACTTAAATTATGTGAAGTTAAAACGCATTTTGATCTGGTGCCCGAGATATTCTGTAATTTGTCGTCTATTAATCAAATTTTTATAAACTTATTAATGAATGCGCGCCAAGCATGCGAGTTCAATACAACCAAAGGCAGTATTCTTGAAGTTAATGTTTTCGAAGTAACAGAACACATATGTATTGAAGTAAAAGATAACGGCTGCGGTATGAGCGAAGAAGTTCAAGCGCACATATTTGATCCATTTTATACAACAAAGGATATTGGAGAAGGAACTGGAATGGGTATGACACTTGTGTACGCTATGGTACGCGATCACCACGGAAAAATAGAAGTTAATAGCACAATAGACATCGGTACGACTATTCGTTGCCTGTTACCCCTAAAAGTAATGAATAACTCATAAAACAATAATGTAAACAAACTGCAATCTTTCGGTTTTTTGATGTTTTATGCTTTAGTTGTATGTATTTCAATCTATTTAATGTGATTTATTCTTATCTTGAAATTTATTTGCATACTTAGACCAAAAATTTAGTTTTTTTCATTTCTTTTTGTTTGCATATGTTGCTAGGATGTTTGCAACAGGTTATGAATACCATAACTGCACACATATTATAAGAACACAAAACAGGGTCGTCACTATGCCAACATACCGTTTAAACACAATTGCTGTTGCAGTTGCTTTCGCGTTTAGCGCACCAAGCATTGTTAACGCAGAAGAAGCACCAGTTCAAGCAGCGAAAAATATTGAGCAAATTTCTGTATTAGGATCGCGTGTATCTAACCGTACCTCTACAGAGTCTTCTTCTCCTATTGATTTAATTGATGCGGATGATCTAACTAAAGGTGGCTTTACTGAGCTTGGGCAAAGCTTACAAGCTACAGCGCCTTCATTTAACTTTTCACGTACTCAGGTTTCTGATGGTTCTGATTTATTTAGACCCGCAACCCTTCGTGGCTTACAACCAGATCAAACGCTTGTATTAGTAAATGGCAAGCGTCGTCATAATCAATCAATTTTTGGTCTTAACGGTACAGTAGGCGCAGGTGCTGCAGGTACAGACATGAATGCTATTCCGTTAACTGCACTTAAAGGCGTTGAAGTATTACGCGATGGTGCAGCGGCGCAATATGGTTCTGACGCTATTGCGGGCGTTATTAACTTATCACTTAATAACTCAACAGGAATAACTACTGGCTTTGTGCAGTATGGCGGCACAAGCGAAGGTGACGGCGATACTATTTCAGCCGGTTTAAACCGTGGTTTTGATTTAGGTAACGAAGGCGGTTTTATTAATTTATCGCTTGAATATCGAGATGCAGATGGCACTAACCGCGCCGAGCGCGATACAGGTGGCTCGCTTAATGTTGAGCCTGGTACGCTTAGTGAGGATGTACGCTGGAGCCAAGGTAATTCAGAAAGTGAGTTTACTTCGTTATTTTATAACATGGCCTTACCAATGGGTGGCGGTGAGCTTTACTCATTTGGTGGCTACTCTGAACGTACGGCATTGGGTAATGGTTTTTACCGTAACTTTAACGAAGCCTCTAAAAATGTAACACAAGTATACAGCGATGGCTTTTTACCGCGCATATACAACGAAGCACAAGACATTTCATTAGCGCTTGGTTTTAAAGGCGATATAAACACAGATTGGAATTACGATGTATCGGCAGTGTATGGCGAAAACCAATACGACTTTACATCTCGCAATACATTAAACGCCTCTTACGCGGCTGAGTACTTATTTAACAACCCAAGCGCGAGTGATGCCGATATTGCAGCTAATGCAGGTCCTACGGGCGGTTACTCAGGTGGTTTTAGATTTGATCAAACAACCGTTAATCTTGATGTAAACGGTGTTGTAGATATTGGTCGCAGCGAGCCTCTTTATGTAACAGTAGGCGCAGAGTACCGTAAAGAAAACTACGAAATAGTTGCAGGCGATGAAGCATCATACGCATGTGGTTTTGCAAATACAGATACCTCTTACCCTTCAGTAAACGATCCGGATCAATTTGCTGAGTGTGGTTTTCAGGCTTATAACGGCTTNCGCCCTGAGGCAACAAACGACAGCGACCGTAACAGCTATGCATTTTATGTAGATGTAGAAACGATGATCACCGATGCATGGAACGTAAGTGGTGCACTGCGCTATGAAGACTTTTCAGACGCTGGAGATGATTTAATTGGTAAATTAGCAACACGTTATGAGTTCTCTGATGACTTTGCAGTACGTGGTGCAGTGTCTACTGGCTTTAGAGCGCCATCGCTTCAGCAAAGTGGTTATACCGCATTTACAACTAACCTAGGATCAGACGGTACATTAACGCAGTCATTCACGGCAAACACTGGAAGCGAATTCCCAAGTGCGTTAGGCGTTGATAGCTTAAAGCTTGAAACATCAACCAACTACAGTGCTGGCTTTGTTTACGATGTAACGAGTGAGCTTTCGTTAACGGTTGATTTTTACCGCGTAGAAATTGAAGACCGCATTACTCTTGGCAGCTTACTAAGCACTGACGATGTATCGTTTAGCAGTGAGGCAGTCGCTGCCCTACANAAGCCACTGGTGCAGTACAAGCTAACTACTTTTCAAACTCAGTTGATTCTACTACGCAAGGTGTTGATATTATTGCATCGTACCGTACTGATGTTGAGGGCGGTAATTTTGGAGTAACCTTTGCGGGTAACTTAAACGATACTAAAATTGATAGCGTAAACGCAGAAGACGGTATACCTGAAGAAGTTGCTTTTGATGACCTACAACGTAGCTTTTTTACAGACGGACAACCAAGCGAACGTGCAACGCTTACTTTTGACTATGAGCGCGATGCGTATACATCAACACTTCGCTTTAACTACTTTGGCGAAACAGACGTAAAATACTTTGGTAACGACCATATTTCACTACCTGGTGAGCTTTCTCCAACGGGGTCGTTTAAACCAACAAGCACGGTTGAGTCGGCTGTATTAGTAGATTTAAATGTTAGCTACCAAATTAACGATATGTTTGCGCTTTCGGTGGGTGCCGATAACGTATTTGATGAAACGCCAGACGAATTAGGTGACGACGAAGTACTTAACTTTATCACCAATGGCGCGTTTAAATACCCTGTACGTGCATTGCCTTACGGCTTTGATGGCAGAACGTATTACGCAAAAGTAAGCTTTAGTTTTTAATTTATAAAGTAAATTAAAACAACATTAAGCGCAGTTATTAACTGCGCTTTTTTTATGCTTTTTTATTATTAAAAAAGCACTAAAAGACTGCTAAAAACACTTGCGCGGTTGAAAATTAAGCCTACAATCGCCATCTCTTAATTAGGCTAATATAAAAGCCTTTTTATTATTTAACTTAAAATAACCAATTAGTTTATAGGAAATGTATGACTAAAAAATCTAAAGCAAAAACCGCAAGCAACAGCGCGGTAGACACAGGGCGAGGCGTTATAAACCACAATGCACTAGCGGCGTTGGTAACCTCTAAATTATTTAAACCGCAAGTTGTTAAAGCTAAAAAAGGTAAAGGCTCGTTTAAGCGTAGCAACAAACATTCAGGACAAGAGTCCTATTTAATCGCGGCTTAAATAGCACCGATCAAATAGGGCTTTTGTCGGAATTACTCACGCCAGCAAGCAGCGCGTCTTTTATCTATCATTTATCACATCGAATTTGACGTGAAACGCTGTGTTGTAGACGTAGAGCTTGCTCACGTTAGAAGCGCAGCTTCTCATTATTTTTTATTATTTAACCACTACAATTAAAGTAAAAGCGTTGCTTTTAAACGCCAGCAAGCTGCGCGTCTACAGGTGTTTTGATTACATCGAATTTGACGTGAAACGCTGTGTTGTAGACGTAGAGCTTGCTCACGTTAGAAGCGCAGCTTCTAGTAATTTGGCATATTGGGTTTAATATTCGTGTAGTTTAAATACTTCTGCAAAGCGCTTTTTAAGCGCCAAAAGTGTTCGTTTACACAAATATTGCAAATTAAGTTAGTTAACTCAAACGTGTTACTTTTATTTTAATTTTACCTGCATTAGCACCGTAAAAGCGGTTTAAGTCGTTTGCAAACGGGCAAAACTCACCAGATTTTTCTATTTTAATATCTGCGCCGTCAGCTATTTCAAATAAGTGATCGTCGTTTTTATTAATAGCACCAACCAATGAAAACCACTGTGCGCTTGCAAGTCGTCTAAAGGGTTCTAGCAAAGCAATAGGGATTTCTTTTACGCCAAGTTGTACGTTATCGCGATGCCAGCCCGAAGGTGGGCATTTTATACCATCATCAAACCAATACTGATCAGGATAAGGTGTAAAGCGATAAGTCGCGCCTTGCTCTAGCATTAGCCCTGTGCAGTTATAAAGCTCAGAGGCAAATGCCATAACATCTTGGCTTTGGTTTGCTGCCAATACACTCATGTTTTGATTTGCGAGCATTATATGTGCGCTAAGACCGGTAAAGCGCAATGTACTACTATCGCTATAGCTAATTTTGTAATGTAGTTTTTTAAGCGATTCAGGTCGGTAACTGGTTAGTTTGTTTATTCGCTCAGCTACGCTGTGATGTACTAAGGGCTCAAGCTTGCTGGCTTCGTTATCAACGAGTACATGGCAGTCTCTATCAATTAGCTTAAATAGCGGATTAAACCAAAAGTAGTTTTGTTGATGGCTCAACGCGAGTGGATCAGGAATAACGGTTACATCATCTTGCGCTATTAAGTTGCTATTAGGCAGCAATGCTTCGTAATCTATATCGTGACTGGTTAACAAGGATATATTAAGAGGCTGTTCTATTAACCACTCTAATGCAAAGCGCAAGCAAATATCAGCTAGCCCATCGCGGTAATANCCGCCACCAATGTCAGAGTGCGCGCCAGCAAACCACAGCTCGGTAATGTTGCTTTGAGTGTTCATTAATGTGGGTTCAAACGCGCGGCGTTTTTCATCAACGGCTACACAGTGCAAAGCTTGAGTAATATTTGTGGCTATAGTGTGGTTTTCAAAAATAACATGTTCTGCGCCAATAGCGGCTTTACTTATTTTTGAAAACCCAATAGACGCAACGGTATCAAATACACAAAGGTATACACGCTCGCTTATTAATAGCTCTAAGCATTTTGCAAAGCGCCTAGCAAGTGCCGCGCCTCGGCTAAAACCAGTTAAAAGTAAGGTATCGCCTAGTTGATAGTGAGCTTTAAAGTCGTTTAACGCTTGATTTAAAATACTTGCCACGTCGTCACCACGTGGCGCAAGTGTTTGGTTTAATACACGCTTTAAACGGCTACCTTTAGTGCCAATACCTTGATAATAAAAACTGAGTTGGTTTGGAAATGGAGTAACAGGGGAGCCTTCTAATTTACCGCCAAGTAGTAAGTGCAATTTTAGAATGTTAGAAATACTGGCGTCTTCTTTAAAGTGTTCTGAGCTAAATTGCTCTGCGTCACGGGGCTCGTTTCCTGTGCCGTCAAAGTTAAAAATTAGCGTTTTACCCGTCATAACCCAAATCCCCTTAGTTGTTTTAAATACTTTATACAGTCAATGTTAAAAATTAAAGACAGCAATACCGCTAAAGCTGCATTACTGGCTTTAATATTAGTTAGTGTAATTTCATTTTTGGACGCACTACACGCAGCACTTTTTCACTTATCCATAATGCAAAGGTTTTTGCGCTGCCGTGTATAGCACGCTGGTGCATGCGATAAAGGGATATATACATAAAGCGGGCAATTTTACCTTCAATAAAAAAGGTATTGCTGGTTAGGTTACCCATTAAGTTACCCACGGTGCTGTAGCTTGATAAGTTAACTAACGAGCCATGGTCGCTGTATTTAAANCTGTTGCTTTAACGTTGCTATGAGGTTTTTTTCGACGCACTGCGCCATTTGATGTGCCGATTGTGCACGTGGCGGTACTTGCTTACCATCGGCTTGGGTAAATGCGCAGCAATCGCCTAATACAAAAATGCTTTCGTCAACGGTGCTTTGTAAAAACTCATTTACTTGAATTTGGTTGCTGCGAGTAAGCTCAAAAATACCTAAGTCTTTAATAAAGTCAGGTGCTTTTACGCCTGCTGCCCACACCATAATGTCAGCATCAATGTGTTCTTCATCTTTGGTGATAAAGCCTTGTGCGGTGCCTTCTTTTACCTGAGTTTGCTCACGCACGTTTACGCCAAGCTTTAATAGCTCGCGTTTGGCGCTAACAGCAATACGCTCTGGTAATGCAGGTAAAATACGCGGGCCGGCTTCTATTAAATGAATATGCAAACGCTTAGACGACATATTTGTTAAACCATAAAGCTTTAATAGCTCAGATACATGGTAAAGCTCAGCTGAGAGTTCAACACCCGTAGCACCGCCGCCTACAATGGCAATATTAAGTGATTGTTGTTGGTTGTCGTCTTGATGAAGTCGCGTAAAGCTATCTAGTAATGAATGCTGAAAGCGTTCTGCTTGTTGGCTTGAATCTAAAAAGTAGCAGTGCTCTTTTATACCAGGGGTATTAAAGTCGTTACTTACGCTGCCAATGGCAATAACAAGGTGATCGTAACGTACTGTACGACCAGGTAAAATAGTGTGACCTAACTCATCGTTAAGTGGGGAGAGAGTAATTGTTTTATTGCTTTGGTCTATATTGCAAAAAGTACCAAGTTGAAAACGATAATGATGCTTTGCGGCATGTGCTGAATACACAACGCCATCTAAATCAGGGTCAATAGAGCCTGTCGCTACTTCGTGCAGTAACGGCTTCCATATGTGGGTACGGTTTTTGTCTATTAACAGTATATCTGCTTGTTTTTTTTTCCCTAGCTTATGCCCTAGTTGGGTTGCAAGTTCTAATCCGCCAGCACCACCGCCAATAACGACGATTTTAGGTATTGTAATACTCATAACGTTGCCCTTAAAAATAATATACCCAAGTGATCTGTATTTTTTATTAGTTTTTTAAGGTGACTTGGGTATCAATAAATTATTTTGGCAACAAGTAGTTACTACTCATTTTATGGGTGCCTAGTTTGCGCCTAAAAAAAACCGATGTCAGCAATAAATAATGTTATTTGTTGTATACTGAGTTGCAAATATTTCATCTGCACCGCATTTTTATATGCATGACTATTGTTTAGCCACCTAAAGGACATTTATGACCGCGCCACTAATTCAATCACTTGAGCAGCACTTTGGTTTTAGCCAATTTAGAACAGGGCAACAACAAACCATAGAGCAGCTTTTAAATGGTCAATCGTCGCTGGCTATATTTCCGACCGGCTCGGGTAAATCGTTGTGCTATCAATTAACTGCGTTGCATTTACCAAATTTAACGTTAGTGGTTTCGCCTTTACTTGCGTTGATGAAAGATCAAATTAGCTTTTTAAATAGCAAAGGTATTTATGCAGCTAGCCTTGATTCGAGCCAAGATCAAATGCAAAGCAGCACTGTAATGAATGATGTGCGAAATGGTAAAATTAAAGTATTAATGGTGTCGGTTGAGCGCTTTAAAAACGAGCGTTTTAGAGAGTTTATAAGCCAAGTGGCGCTTTCGATGTTAGTTGTAGACGAAGCGCACTGTATATCTGAGTGGGGTCATAACTTTAGACCCGACTACCTTAAACTGCCGCGTTACCGCGAAGAGCTTAATATTCCTTTAGTGTTGTTACTTACGGCAACGGCGACTAAAAAAGTAAAACGCGATATGGCAGAGCGATTTGCTATTGCGCCTGAGTGCATTGTGCAAACGGGCTTTTACCGCGCTAATTTAGATTTAAGCGTGCTGAGCGTTAAAACCGCCGATAAAAACACCGAGCTTGCCAACATTGTACGCGCGCAAAACGGGCCAGGTATTGTGTATGTAACCCTACAGCAAAGCGCCGAGCAAGTAGCTAACGTACTAAGTGCGCAAGGTTTGCATGCCGTTGCTTATCATGCAGGGCTTGAAGATACGCTACGTTGGCAAATTCAAGATGACTTTATGGGCGGTAAAATTAATGTAGTGGTGGCAACCATTGCCTTTGGGATGGGCGTTGATAAATCGGATATTCGCTTTGTTATACATTACGACTTACCTAAATCGATAGAAAACTACAGCCAAGAAATTGGCCGAGCAGGGCGCGATGGCAATCCATCAAACTGTTACACGCTTGCTAATCTGGATGGCCTAAATACGGTAGAAAACTTTGTATATGGCGACACCCCTGAGCTTAGCGGTATTGAATATGTAATTAACGATATTCGCCAAAGCCACCAGCAATGGGAAATGCAAGAATACAGTCTTTCAAGCGAAAGTAATATTAGGCAACTAGCACTTAAAACCTTACTAGTACAACTAGAAATACAAGGCGCAATAACGCCGCAATATGCTTACTACGCCGATTTTAAATATAAATTTTTGGTTGATAAAAACGAGCTACTTGGCCATTTTGATGAGCAACGCCAAGCGTTTTTAACACAAATATTTAGCCATACCGATTTTAAAAAAATATGGGGCACGCTAAATTTTGACTCCCTGACGCAAGCCGCGCAGGTTGATCGAAAACGTGTAGTGGCTGCTCTTGATTACCTAGCTGAAAAAAACTTAATAACGCTTGAAACCAAACGTATTACCCAAGTATACAAAGTGCATGGAGAGGTTATAAATAACCCTGAACTTGCCCAGCAACTTCATGATTACTTTACCGATAAAGAACAAGCCGAAATTAAGCGTATTGCTGCATTAATAAGATTTTTTGAGCTACAAAGTTGCTTAAGCTATAACTTAGCGCGCTATTTTGACGATCAAAATGCACCTGAGCAATGTGGGCATTGTAGTGTATGTAGAGGTCATGCCGTTAAGCTTGAATACTCTATAGAGCCTACATATATTGACGAGCAACTTATTTATCAAAAGGTTGGCGAGTTTTTAGCGCATATGGCAGGCAAGGGTAATCATAATGTGGGTATTGAAACCCAATGCCGCTTTTTAGCGGGGATGAGTGTGCCATTATTTGCGCGTAATAAAGTGCGCCAGCTGAGTGGCTTTGCACTGTGCGAGCAGATGCGTTACAGCGATATTAAAGCAAAACTACTAGCGCGTTAAACTAGTTACTGTATCCTAGTGGCTTATTCAATAAAGTAAGTCACTATGCCTCATATTGTTATTCCCGTTGAAAATATTTCTACCACCCCAGAGCCTGTTACGTGTGCTAACTGCCAAGCTTGTTGCTGCCAATTAGAAGTACGTATAGTGACCGATACTGGCGTGCCATTTCATTATATTGAATACGATAAATGGGGCAGCGAAGTAATGAAACGCGCTGACGACGGTTGGTGTCAAGCACTCGATCGCAACACGCTTATGTGCTCTATTTACGAAAACCGTCCATTAGTATGTCGCGAGTTTGAAATGGCGTCGGGTGAGTGTATTACCGAGCGTGATTTAGCGGGTATATAGTTATACCATTTAGGTTAGTTAACTAAATTATACTTACATACAACTTATACCTACAAAAAAGGGGCTTAAAGCCCCTTTGTTAATTACTGTAAAACGCTAAACAGTTACACTTTAAAGTAACTAATATACTTTTTAAGCGTACTTGATAGCTCTGCTAATGCAACGGCTTCTTGCGCGTTACTATTTAACGACAAGCTGGTTTCTTTCGACATACTGGCTATTTCTTCAACGCCACTGCTAATTTGCGACACTGTTGCTACTTGGTTTGATGTTGCCTCAACAATTTCAAGCACATTACTTAATGAGTCGTTTGCTTGTTGCTGTATTTGATTTAGTAGCTGATTGGCTTCATTGGTTAGCGTTAGACCGTTTTCTACCTGCGGTACTGTGGTTTCCATTGCTGTAACCGACGCTTGGGTGTTTTCTTGTACTTGCAAAATCATCTTTTCAATATCGCCTGTTGCATCACCCGTACGCTGGGCTAGTTGCCTTACCTCGTCAGCAACTACTGCAAAACCTCGACCTGTTTCGCCTGCTCTTGCCGCTTCTATTGCAGCATTTAGTGCAAGCAAGTTTGTTTGATCTGAAATACTGCGGATCACACCTAAAATATCGCCAATTTTTGTGACATGTTCTTGCAATACATTTACTTGAGAAACCGTTGCTTTTACAGCCATTGAAATCTGTTCAATTTCGGCTGCCACCTTTTGAACAGCTTCGCTGCCTTGCTGAGATAACTGCGCGGTTACTTTTGAGTTATCTTCTGTTTGCCTTACACCATCTGCTACCGAGTGAATACTACGACTCATTTCTTCTAGGCTACTTACCGCAGCGTTTGTATAAGTCACTTGTGTATCTGCTGCAGCAAGTGCTTGTTGAGAGCCCGAGGCAACACTTGCAGAAGATGTTGATAGCTTATCAGACGAATCAATAATACTGTTTACAATGTCTTTTAGCTTAGTTTGCATTACTTCTACCGACGCCATCATGCTGTTAGGGCAACACGAGTGAACCTCGCCTCTTAAATCACCCTGTGCAATAAACGCAATTGCTTTAGCTGCTTCTTGTGGTTCTCCGCCTACAGAGTTTCTAATTAATTGGCTTATAACATAAGCAACGCTTGCGCCTATTAAGATGGCGAGCGCCGTTAACGAGATCATCCAAACTTTAAATGGGCTGGCTATATCGCGTGTTTCTTGTGTTGTTGTTTGATTAGCTTGTTCTTGTAAGTTTATAAAGAGGTTTATTGTATTAAGCCATTGTGTAAATGCAGGACGAGCTTCGGTTAATAAAATATTGGTGGCTTGATTTAAATTCCCCGCTTTTTTTGCATTTATTACGTTTTGTATTAAAGGTTGAGTACGTTGCTCTATTTGATTTATTTTATTAATAAGAGAACGCTCTTCGCTCGACATGTCGGTGGTTAACTCGACCATAGAGCGACTCGATGTTTGATAAAAAGCGTCGAGCTCTTTTATATTATTGTAAACCTGGTTTAAGTCACTTTGCTCTGTCATTAGTACAACATCGCGAACTGCAATTGCTCTGTCGTGTACGCTACCTCTAAAGTTAATAGCATAACGCTGCTTTACTGAATTAACGTCGGTCATATATGTAATATTAGCGTTAATAAGGCTAACGCGTGAAACTCCGATAATGGTTAAAATAAGCATCATCGATAAGATCACACCAAAACCAGTAGCTAAGCGCATATTTATTGTCATGGTTTGTTCCAAATGTAGGAAGTACTAGCTTTTAAGCTCTACCAGTACAATTAAAAAATTTATAATAATTAATACATTATGCATCATGACTACTAGTTTTAGCACAACAATAAGTTTTTTTGTCAAATATATGTATATAAATTTATGAGGAAGTTATAAAAACAAAAAAAGAGGCCAAAGGCCTCTTAAGTTTATTTATGTTATTTTACTTCAAATGGTTAGTCGTATTTAGCTTCTAACTCATTAGCTGTATGAAATTTTTCGTGGCTTTGTAGTTGCTCATCGTATTTAACCAGGTTTTTAAAGTGTGCTAATTGACCTGAGTTTTTAACAACTTCAACAATAAACGACATCATAAAATCAGCACCCGTTAGGGTATCGCCCACTAAATAACGCTTACCTTCAAGGCGGTCGTTAAAGTAGCTAATTACTTTAGCTGTTTCAGCATCTGCGTAACCTTCTAAAAACTGTGTTTTAGCGCCGTCTTTTAGTACAAACATTTTAAGTAAAAGCGGTAAAATTGCTGAGCTTTCTGCAAAGTGTAGCCATTGCTGGTAATCAACGTATTCAGCTGTATTTACTTTTGGAGCAAACTTACCGTTACCATATTTAGTAATAAGGTAGTCGGTAATAGCGCCTGATTCAGCAATAATTAAACCGCCGTCTTCAATTACTGGCGACTTACCAAGTTGATGAATATGCTTTAGTTCGTCAGGGGCTAAAAATGTATCTTTATTACGCTGATAAGCAATAATTTCGTAATCAACATTTAGCTCTTCTAAAAGCCAAATTATACGTTTAGAACGGGATTTATTTAAATGGTGTAGTTTGATCATGTCAGTCCTAGTTAACTTATAAGGGCTAAGCCCTTATAAGCTGTTTAAAATTAAAGTGGGTTATTAATTTTAACCACAGTTTTACCAAAGTTTTTACCGCAGATCATATCGTTGAACGCGCCTACTGTATTTTCAATGCCTTCTACCATGTGTTCACGGTATTGAATTTTTCCATCTTGTAGCCATTTTTGCATGTCTTGTGCGAACTCGTCGTAACGGTCGCCGTAGTCATCAAAAATAATAAAGCCTTGCATTTTAATACGCTTGGTAAGCAACTGACCCATTAGCATGCCTAAACGGTCAGGACCTTCTGGTAAGCTAGTTGCGTTATATTGCGATACTAAACCACACAGAGGTACGCGCGCTGCGGTATTTAGTAGTGGTAGTACGGCGTCAAATACTTTACCGCCCACATTTTCATAATAAACATCAATGCCTTTGTCGCAGGCTTTTTCTAATTGCTTTGCAAAGTCATCAGCTCGGTGATCAATACAGGCATCAAACCCTAGTTTTTCAACTGCGTGTGCACATTTTTCGCTGCCACCAGCAACACCCACTACTTTACAGCCTTTAATTTTAGCTATTTGACCAACCGTTGCGCCCACTGGGCCTGTTGCTGCTGCAACAACTACGGTTTCACCTTTTTTAGGCTGACCAATATCAAGTAAACCCATGTAAGCAGTAAAGCCAGGCATACCCATAATGCCCAATGCGTACGAAGGGTTTGCAGGTTCTTTACCTAATTGCATTAAGCCTTCGCCGTTACTAACGGCGTAGTCTTGCCAACCTGTGTATGCAAGTACCCATTCGCCTTTACTAAATTTATCGTTTTTAGATTCTTCTACTTGGCACACAGTTGCACCAACCATTACATCGCCTAAGTTAACTGGGTCAGCGTACGACTTAGCATCGCTCATGCGACCACGCATATACGGGTCTAGTGATAGGTAAATAGTACGAAGTAAAACTTCATCGTCTTTTAATGCAGGAAGCTCTACTGTTTTTAATTTAAAGTTTTCATCTGTTGGAGCGCCATTAGGGCGTGATTCAAGAGTAAGTTGGCGACTAGTCGTAGACATAAAAAGATCTCCTATTAATATAAATAAACTACTTACCGAATGTTTACGCTTTAAAAATCGTGTTCAGCTAAACAATAATGCGCGGCTAAGCAGTATGAATATGTACAATGCGTACCTTAATACAGGAGTTTTGGGCGGGTGGTTGATAATTCAACCTTTAAAACGAGTATTTATTCTAATCGCTTTATTTTAGCTTGCTAAAAATGTGGCTACTATAAAACTGACCATTTTTATAAATAGCCTGCTTAAGCACCGCCTCTTGCTTAAAGCCACTTTTAGTAAGTACTTTCATTGAAGCAACATTATCTGAAAATACCGCACCAAAAATACGATTTAAATGAGAGTTTATAAATGCTTCGTTACATATAAGGTCAATAGCGTGAGTAATAATACCTTGCCCCCAATAGGCTTTATTTAGCCAGTAACCAATTTCGGCACTGCGGTTATATTCAAACTCACCAGGGGTAACGCCAATACACCCAGCAAACTGCCCGTTTACCTCGATGACTTTAGCTAAACCATTTTTTGAGCCTTGGTTTATCCACCAGTTTGCATCGGCTTGCGTATACGGAAACGGAATTTTTGACGATAAATAACGAGTTACGTGTTCATCGTTTAAAGTGCTAATAATAAAAGGTGCGTCTTGGGCTTTAAACTCTCTGAGTACTACCATGTTTTTAAGTTAATTATTGTAATGTGAGCAATAACTTAGCAATCATTTAATTACTAAACAATTAAAAAGGCAAATGTAAGCATATAAACTTATTATTTAAACTTAGTACTCAGGCTAAGCACTTAAATAAATATAGTACCGCTATAACTTTGTTTTAAAGTCATCTAAGATAGCCTCACTATTTTAGGTCGAATCATGCGAGTAATCATGCACCCACACATAGCTGCCCTTTATAACAGCGCCCAAAAACCAAGCCGATTAATTATTGGTTTAATGAGTGGTACCTCCTTAGACGGGCTCGATGTAGCACTGTGCAAAGTAACGGGCGCAGGCTTAAATACACAAATAGATGTATTAAAGTTTAAAACAATTGAATACAACGACGACTATAAAACTAAAATAAAACAAGTTTTTGCAAAGCGTGAATGCGATTTAGAACTTGTCACTTTATTGCACCCCTGGGTGGGTAAACACCATGGCACCGTGGTTAATCAGTGCCTAATTGAATGGAATATAAACGCAGCGAATATTGATGTAATAGCCAGCCACGGGCAAACAATTTATCACTGCCCGCAATCGCAGCATAATCATAAAGACTTTAGAAACGGTACCTTACAAATTGGTGACAGCGACCAAATAGCGGTCACTACAGGTATTACTACCATTGGTGATTTTAGGCAAAAGCACATAGCCGCAGAAGGCGAGGGTGCACCACTTGCTGTGTATGGCGATTATTTGTATTTTTCGAGCGAGGTCGAAAGTCGTATTTTGCTAAATATGGGTGGTATAGCCAATTTAACATTTTTACCAAAAAGTGGTGATGTGAGCGCTGTATTTAGCTCCGACATTGGTCCTGGTAATACGATAATGGATGCTTACGTACAACGTTACTTTAGCGGTATGCACTACGATAGCGATGCAGCCCTCGCAAAAGCGGGAACGTATAATAAATTGTTGTTAGAAGCGCTATGCAATAACGAGTTTTTTAAACTCGATATGCCTAAAACAACAGGTCCTGAGGTATTTAATTTAGCGTATTTAGAAGCCGCTCAAACCTGTTCAAATACACATAATTTAAAGCATGAAGACGTAATTGCAACGCTCAATGTGTTTACTGCCTATGTTATTAGCCAAGCAATAAACGAATGCGTTAAAAATGCACCCAACTGCGTGGTATATGCAAGTGGCGGCGGAATACACAATCCATTACTAATGGAGCAATTGTTAGCACTATGCCCAGATGTAAAAGCATTTAAAAACACCCAAGCCCTAGGCGTAGACCCTGATGCAAAAGAAGCCGTGCTTTTTGCCATTTTAGCAAACGAATGCCTAGCAGGAGAGCAACTTCATTTAAATAATAAAGCACAAGGTATTGCTGGCGTTACTATGGGTAAAGTAAGTTTTGCTGATTAATAATTTAATAGTTATTAAGTGCAGGCAGCACTAAAATAAAGATAAAAACATTGCACCCATACTTGCAAAGTATTTGCGTACGCCTTGTGGTTTAGCGCGCTCTACATTTATATGTGGCGCGCAGTAACCTTGTTCAAATGCTTTTATGTGCATATCAAATTGCAGGCTATTTTTTAAAGTCGCATGTTTACCGTGCAGCATCATTTGCATTACAAAACACTGGCTTTGTGTAATGTGGTTTAAAGTTAGGTTGACCAAACCACATTCAAGATCCGCATTAGTGAGTGTTTCTTCAGTAAAATACTGCGCCCCTCTCGCATTTGGATGTGTTGCGCTAAGCGAAATTATATCACCCTCATGTGCCGCATCAGGTAATACACATTGCAATGTAATAGTGTGCGCAGCATCGGATTGTAGCGATAGCTTTTCATATTCCATGGCGTGGCTCATAGCCGCAGACATAGGATCTTCGAATGATTGCAGTGCAAATGTTAATTGCACTAAAGGTGTAGTCATTTTGCTTAGTCTTCTTGAATTTATTAACTCATCGGATAGAAATTATCCACCATCAAGATTACAGAATTATGACTATTGCAGTAAAGCGTATGATTATTGAGTGGTTTGATCAAAAAGTTGTTTTTTCTCATTCAATTTGGGAATCGTTTCTCACACATCTGGAATAGAGAGCGAGATGTGAAAAGCTACTCGCAAAAAACTTAAACTACCCAGTAAAAAATTAAAACCGCATCATACGGTCATTACCATGCGTGTAGTTTTGGTTTAATAGCGATAATGGTTAATTTAATGGCTTATTTAATGGGTTAAATGAAAGTAACGCACTAGGAAAGGTAAGCTTTTAACCTAAAAGTAAATTTAATAGCACAGTTTAGCTTGTACAATTAGAGAGGCTATCGAGTTTCATTTATATTGAAAAACACTATGCTAAATCGCTTGATCAAAAAGACGAGTATGCCACTGTAAATGAGTGGCTAGATTATATGGAAAGCGAAACAACCAAATCGATCAGTATGGAAACCATAGAAAGGGCGCCTGGCGTTTACGAAGCGAGGATCCCAAAAGAGGAAGCCGCGCTAGTCGCCAAGGCTATTCGAATAGAGGCTGAAAACTACTTTGATGTAGCTGGGGTTAATAAAGATGCAAACATGTCTAATTTAGTTGGTGGTGGTGATGTATATAAACACGAAATTGATGATACAAATGAAGAATTCTAACAATAAAGGTTGTTTTATTTATGCTAGATAATTATGAAATAGTACATGTAATAGACCTTAATTATTCCAAATTAGGTGAGCATAGGCTTATAACATATTACAATGAGTCAGATGCATTAAATGCTGTCGGGGGGGTTACTTTAACATTAGATGGTAAAACTAAAACTTGTTTAGGCGTAAACTTTCAACTCAACGCTATGTGGTCATCAAAAAACGGTCATTTATGGGTTGTTGACGATCAAGGTGACGTATTTACTAATGCCAATATTAATTTTGAACAGCCGCCTTTTGAACGATTAAAATTTATTTCAGGTGATTTTGATATTGATTGGAATGTTACTGAAGTATTTAAAGGTCAGTTAAATGCAATTTGGGGAACAACCAATGACGATGTGTGGGTTACCTCCTTTGCAGGCCCTGCATTTCATTGGGATGGAACATTATGGGTAGAACATTCACTCCCCAAAGCGCCCAACGCAATAGATGGCTCAGCCAGCGATGATGTTTATGTTGTTGGTTATGAGGGAAATATACATCATTTCAATGGGAATGAATGGGTGAAAATAACCTTACCTTCAGGTATTCCGCAGCAAGATGCATTTACCGATGTAAAAGTGCTTTCCCAAGACAAAGTTTTTATTACAGGTCGAAGTGGCTGTTTATTAGTGGGTAATGCTAAAGAAGGTTTTTCCGATATAGGCTCAGGTAAATATTCATGGTATGGAATTGGAGCAATAGAAGAGCGAATTTTTCTTGCTGGTGGAGAGCAAGGTATATTCGAATTAATTGATGGGCAATTTGTGTGTCTTAAAGATAAAGGGCAGCCTGTAGGTGTGTTTGAAACGCCTAACGCCATTAATTTTATTCCAGCAGAGCAACAACCAAACCCATGGTTTGTAAGGTATGAACCGGGAGTTAGCAGAGAATGGACGAAGGTAAATACTTAGGTGGTTAGCAAACCTAATCCCATATTAATTCAATTTTTTAAAGTATATTTTACAAAGTTGGTTCAGGGAGGTAATTGCAGGATCTCATTTTTTTAATTGAATTTGGCTGTTGGAGTTATTCTACAGCCTCGTTAAGTATCCAAAGAATTAACTATGAAGCATAGTAAAAAATCTACACTTGAATATCTTAAAGAAAATCACTTCCCATTGGTTTATATTAATATGTACGAAGGTAAGGAAATACCGAAGAATTTTGATATTTCATTCGGAATACCCGAGGAGCTGTATTTATGCTCAGAGTCGCAACAAAAAAGCCTATTGCCAGAAGGGTATCAACCTCTATGGGATGATGGTAATTTTGATGCGATATTTTGCCGACCACCTGAAAGTGAAATGATTGTAAAGGTTTATGTAGAGGGTGGTGAAAAGACCTACTCAAGCTATCTACATTTTGTTGCCCATATGTTCGTTTTATTTTGGGAGCTAGAATGGGATGACCTGTTTGTTGAGTATGCTAAGGTATTGGATTTTGACTATCTAGATTCTATGTTAGTTTTTCTAGAGAAATATCATAAGGACCTTCCCACTGAAGAGCTAGAAAACAGGATGGATGCTTTAATTTCTGACTTGGTGGCAAGCAATGCTTAGCAATAGCATAAAATTTAAAAGCCCGCTCACGGCACTCAGCCGTATCTCGGCTTTGAGCTAATAGCTGTTGTTATTATTGTGATGTACTAAGTCAATATTTAGCCCTTTGAATGTTCAAAGCTAATTGTTGGTGCAATGCTTTCAAGTTATAAAATCACTTTGTAGTACAAAGCGATTTAAACTTTAGTCATTCATACCTGCAGCGAAATAAATGGTGAACGAATCGTAATATAATGGAAGATTGTCACCTAGCACCATGTAATCAAAGTCCACTTCGGAGTGAATGTTTTTAGCAAAAACCTTACTTGCCAAATCAACATAAACGGGCTTATTTGAAGTTGCTGCGTTTTTATTTATAGCTGATTCAATAAGCGCACTATTTATTTTATTTATTTCAAACTGTTTTTAAATTAATGGGGTCGTTTTCAGTAGTTCTACTATTCGACTGATTTTATTATTTTCAGCGCCTTCGGTTGATAAAAGCGTAATGGTTAAATTATAAATCAAGCAGTTTTTTTACTCAATTATTGCAAGGCTATTGTCTTTATAGGTAACAACCTGCCTCAAATAAGCCTCATAACTACCACTCCCTTTGTTGCTATTAACATTAACAACGTCAGATAATGGTTTAATTGATTCACTTAAGTCTACGGTATCAATTGTGCTTTCGTTTACTTGAGCTGAAATGCAAAATAATACAGTACTTAAACTACACGCTATTTTTTTGAACATAATTAATCAGCCTTATATTATGGTTGCTACAATCGCTTTTTTATTCGGGGCTATTTTAATATGCCAACAGTTATTTGATTTATTTGTTTCATCAATATAGTGATTTATATAACCTGTTTAACTAAATAGTGAAGCTTACTTTTGAAAGGCACTGAATTTATGTTTTTTATATTCTGTCTGGCAGAAATAGAGAGAGGAAGCTAGAAGGTGACAAATCCGTTTATTTAATTGGTCTTGTGTAACTAAC
Organism: Pseudoalteromonas sp. TB64; assembly: GCF_000498095.1. Taxonomy (GTDB): domain Bacteria; phylum Pseudomonadota; class Gammaproteobacteria; order Enterobacterales; family Alteromonadaceae; genus Pseudoalteromonas. Next base: position 10,478 of record NZ_AUTQ01000077.1, on the reverse strand, counting down.
ACTGCTAAAAGTTGCTTTCTATTACATGACCTTGAGGTACCAAGCAGATAGTACCTTAGTTTAAAGCGATTATGTAAAACTACGTGTTATATAAATACTAAAATGTTATGAGTTGCAGGATAAATTATGGATATATCTCACTTTAAAAACTCAAAAACACACATTTGGTTTTGTGATGTTTTGGGGTATGAAATTATGGTTAAACTAGAGGTAGAAAAAAATGAAACCGTGGAAAGTTACTCTGATTTAATAAGATGTATAAATAAATGGGATGTTAAATTATTAGATAAATTGGACCCCATCATCTTTGATTATTACGAAGACACCCTTTTAATGTGTGGTGAAACTGAACCACAAATTGAATCACCAAAAGATATATGGTCACACCTCAAAATCAGTTCGTTAAAAATCTTTACTCATGGTTCGGCATTTTATGTTATGGCTGATGGTTTTTGTGATTGGGAAGTTGAGCACGGGTTAGAAATTGATTTTAATGAGTTTTTTGACATTTTATATGTAGGTTCATTTATAGGTAATGGTTTTTATGAAGATCCTAAAAATCCTAGCTACGGTAATTATGTGTGTGGGTGACTCATTTATAATAAATATTCAAACTGCAATTATGCAGTTTTTTTATGCCTTAAATTTAATATTTACGGTAATGATTGTTTGTTTTTATGGTGAAATAATAATGCGCAATTAACTACTAGTTAATCTGTATGTAAAAAGTAAAATTTTATAGCCCATTTTTATAGAGCCGTAAGATTGAGTGCCTAGTTTGCTTTATGGGTACGTTATGAACCCATCTAGTTTTACGGTATTATGAAAATGCATAGTTAGTCATTTATTAAGTGACTACTTACTACTGTATAAAATAGAAGTACAAATGTATTTTTAACTGAAAGTACGTGATTTACGTACTATTAATTTTTATTAATCAAAGGAATGTCATGAGAAATGTTTATTCTCCGGGCCAAATCATAGCTGCCACTTTTATAGGTGGTCCTTTAGCCGCCGCCTATTTTTTAAAGAAGTCATTTGAATCAATTAATAAAAATGATTTAGCAAAAAAAACGTTTTATGGATACTTAATACTTAGCGCAATTATCATCGTAATTTCACCTTTTCTACCAGATGAAACGCCTAATATGTTAATTCCAATCGCTTACTTAATCCCTGTGATTATGATACTTAAAGAACACTATCTTACTAAAACACAGATTTCAGAATCAGAAGAGTATACGTTTGAATCAAACTGGAAGGTATTTGGAATATCTTTAGCGGCGATTGTGTTTTACATGGTTATATTTATTGGAGTTTTGTTTGTTATAGAGCCTGAAGAGGATGTTGCTCAATATTTTGTAGAAGACGTTAACAGCATGAACTTTGAGCTTAATCCTTACTATTATTCAAGCCTTGAAGCAAAAAAGGGTTTAAATGATTTGGATGTAATTTTAACTATTACTTTGACTAGCGCAGCGGTTGATGAGCTTAAAGGTGCTGACGAACATGAATTTAGAATAATGGCAATGGACTTTATAGCAGATGATTATTTGCTTTATCTTACTGAAAGTAATGTGCATGTAACTGTTGATTTTCAAACTTTAGCGCACGAAAACGTTAAAAAAATCAGACTATGACTTTTAAATTTAGATATTAATTATTAACAGTTGCTGCTGTGGTTAATTAAATTTGACCACAGTTTTAAACGTAATGTATTTAATTTTTTGACTCATCGGGCGTTAAACTAGCCTGTTAATGGTAGTTTAGTGTTGCTCTAATATTTACGTTATACCACTTTTAATTTTTCCCCCGTTTTTATGGGACATTTAATATAACAACTCATTTTTGATAAGCTGTAATCTTAAAAGCTGCAATTAAATACAATAGCTTTAAGTAAGGACGACTAAATAATATGTTAACTATGCGCTCTCATATACAAAAAAATATTGATTCAATTCGTGACGCTAATTTTGGTGCTATTCAAAAGGGCGTGCTTAATAAAAAACATAAAGCGACAGTAAAAAATATTCAAGCACAATGGAAAAAATTAATCCAAGATCAGCAAGCTATTATTAAAAGGCAATATGATCGAGGGCTTATTAATTGGCCAGAATGTCGTAGTTTAATGGAGGCTGATTTTAGCGTTGAAGATGAAATATACAGCGCAATGGTAAATTGGCTTTCAACCATAGATTTATCAGACTCAGTTGAAGTAGAGTACCTTGCTACGTTTATTGAAATTGTGTGTAGCTCAGACTATTCGCCAAATGGTTTAGTCATATTAAAGTATCATCAAACAATATTAGCTAAAATAGAAGAGCTCATTGAGCATCAACGAGTTCATCAGCAAAATACAAAAATTAACTTGGTTGTTTCGGGTTTAATAACACTCTATTTTTATCATTCGGTGAACAGTTATGCTTCTGGGTTTGTTGAGCAGTATGAGCTCGATAAAGTTGATATTGCTTTATTACTTCCTGCCTTTTATCGAGTCTTTCCGAATGAACATAATAACTTGATAATGAGTATTTTTGAAGAGTATCACCCCAATATTATAAACGAGTTTACTCAACTATTGCAGTTGAGCATTGTTAGGCACGCTAAAAATAGCAGCTACGGCAGGATGCACTCAGAACTATTAAGTATGTTTGCAAAGCCTGCAGATGTGCTTTATAAAAATGCACCTCTGATCTTTAAAAATTTGATTAATAGCTTTGATTTTTCTGATATTGAGATAGATTATTTAATTGAGAATTTAATGCTAAGCCCGCTTGGGATTGAGGGTAAAAAAACACAACAAGCACGTATTCAAGAACACTTAAAAAAGCTTGAAATTAGAGGTGCAAAACAAAGTATAATTAATGATTATCAACAAAAATTAGATAATATAGATACCGTTAGCGAAGATAAATACAATAAAAACATTAAAACGGCTCTGCGTAGAATTACCGTTTCAGCCCCGACTCGAAAAAGCTTGGACATATTACTTAAAGCCACTACAGATGAAGCTAAAGTAACACATTTAAAATCGTTACTTTTAGAAGCTGATGTTTTAAAAAACACACCTAAATTGTTTAATATTAATAACAAACCCACCGTTTTATTTCGTGATTTTAATTTTAAGTTACTCGTTATTGAAGAGCTGATGTATCGACAAGAGATCCTCTTACCAAAGTTTGATTTAGATTTATTTGCCAAAGAGCATGTAAAACGCGAAATTGACCGAGAAGAAGATGGATATGAGTGTATTCCTGAAGTTAAAAAGTACTTTAAAAACGTAGAAATCCCGATGACTTTACTCGAAAAAGTAACGCAACTTTATCAAGATAGTGGTTTGGGTGGAGGGGCTGTATTTTTAGAGCACATGCATCCATTTTGGGATCCTGGTATGGGAGATGAAGTACCCAAAGTAACGAATAAGGCAATTGACGATTTAGCTTTATTACCTAATCTTACTAAAATAATTGGTTTAGAAAATAGCGAGCCGAGTAAAAAATTATTAAATGCCTTAGCTGAGCGAAATATTGAGTTGGAAGAGGAGGAATAATTTAGATTACGCCTTTAAATTTTTAGATTAAAAGCAGGCGATTATTTGAATCAAAGTATTAATTTGTTTCCTGTTTTTAATTTAATTAACAGCTATTAGCTTGAGCATAGCGATGTGAACATTATTAAAAATAAACCCTAGCTAAAGCTTTTAGCAAAATGACCGATAAATTACTTAATAGGGTTTAGCGATTAAGGATAATCATGGTCAACAGTACACTTGGCAATCACGCCAATTTAAGCACTTTACTTGCCCAATCAGTCAATAACGCTAACCAAACGTCTGTGATTCCTGTGCTGCACACCAGTAGCGACCTTCAAACAATTAATGACTTACAAACTAACGCACCAAAAATAACCGACGAGCTACTAAGCCAGCTAAATGACGAAACGATTTACGAGACAATAAGTAGCAATCAAAAAGTAGGGGATATTTTACAACAGCAACTTACCTCGCTATTTACTATTTCAAGCACGCCTAGCACGCTTAACTATAAACTCTCCGATGAAGAACTCGCCTTGCGCACCGTAATAAGCTCTCAGCATGAGGGATTATTAAAAAACGAAAACAGCACCCAATTAATTGAGCGATTAAATACGTCGGTTAAAGATATTCAGGGTGCTTATGCTAATACCAGCGATATTTTATCGAGTTTAGGGCAGCTTGGGCATGAGCAAAAAACGTTTTTAGCCTCAAGCCAGCAACGTGTAGAGCGCTCACTTAATCCTTATATGGAAAGCCTTAATCGCGCTAATTATGAAAACGACGATAACTACCTGTTTGAGCTCTCGGTAAAAACAAAAGAGGGTGATGTTATAAACATTACCTTTAACTCATCGCAAGGTTACGATGAAAACACGGGCGAAGCCGTTGATGGTTTTAGTTTAAGTTACGAAGTAAATGGCGATTTATCTGAGGCTGAACACAAGGCGCTTTCGCAGGTACTTAGTGGTGTTGGCGAAATGGCCGATGAGTTTTTTAAAGTAAGTGAAAATTCATTTAATCCTCTTATAGTGCCAAACCAAACAGACATGAGCTTAGACTTTTTAGCAGGCTTTAACAGTGAACAACTGGCAGGTTTTAATGTATCGTTTTCGACAACGCAAAATAATGAGTTTGATTCTGGCGATAACACGCTTGATTTAAGTTACTCCATTGATGAAGCATTGAACCAGCAAGCACTTGTGTTTAAAGCCGCAGGTGGGCAAAACGACATTGATTTTGCACTCGATATGTCAACCATTGGCGCTAAAGACACACAGCAAATGCAGCAATATTTAGCGTCGCTCGATCGAAGCTTAGAAGATAGCCGTGTAAACAGTACCGAGGACGATAAAGAGTCGGCATTTGGGCGAAAAGGCGACGAGGCAATGCAGCAAGGTTTTGCATTGTTTAAAGGTGCGTTTGCAAGTATGTCGTCGGCGGCTGAACGTTATAGCAATTTAGAGTCGCTTGCAGATCAGCACTTTAATGACGGGCGCGCCATGGTTGCCGATTTGGTTGATAACATGATCACAAACGATACCCGTTATCAAGGGCTAGGCAATAAAGCCCCAAATACATTGGGTGCGGGGATCTCTAAGCTCGCTGATTTTGATGCTACCTTTTCGTATGCGCTGGATAACGGCGACTATCAGCCTAAAAATATAATTGAGCTAAGCCAAGCGACTGATCAAACCCAATTAGGGGATCTTAGCGGTGTAACACAAAGTAAAAATGTAAGTAGCCACTTTGATTATCAATACAGTCGCCCTGATTATTACAACAAAGAAGAGAGTTATAACGTAGGGACTGCGGTTAAAAATAAAGAGCTTGTGGGGCTTGATCAGTCTCACGAGGTTGATGTTGATACAAAAATGTATGCCTTTAACCCGCAAACAAACCAATACGAGCTGCAAATGGCGATGCAAGAGCAAACCGTTAGTAAAAGCGACATTCGTTTAATTGACGATATTTGGCTCGAAGAAAACGAAAACAGCTACAACATGAATAAAAAAGAGCGTGTTGAGAGCGATGAAAAGCAAGACGAATTTAAACAAACAAGCAGCCACTCTCACAATAAGTTAGTTACCTTAATTGGTGATTTAGATAAGCTTGCAGAAAATAAAGACGTAAGACGCGAGTATTTAACTAACTTATCGCAAGTTAACTTTTTTATGGATAAATAAAATTAAGTATCGCTCTATTTAATCACTGCTAAATATTGGGTATAGTCGTTAAATGCCTAATTTAATACTTAATTAAATGCCTAATTAAAGAGTACCTTATGTTTAAACAATTAATTTTATTGTGTGCTTTAAGCATGCCGCTTGTAGGTTGTGCTGCTGATGCGCCGTTTTCGGGCGGAATTACAGCCGATGTACTGCTAAGCGACTACGACAAGTTTAGCGAAGAATACAAAGCATTTACGCCAACAGCACAAGATATTGCGTTAATGCAAAAGCTAGAAGGCAAAGAGCTAGTTGTACTATTTGGTACATGGTGCCACGACAGTGAGCGCGAAGTACCGCGTTTAGTTAAGCTGCTTGATGAATCTAAAGTGCAACTTGCCGATATTAAATTTGTTGCCGTAGGTTACAACAAACAAGACGATGCAGGTATTGCACAAGCTAATGACTTGCAATACACCCCTACGTTTATTGTTAAGCAAAATGGCAAAGAGTTAATTCGCGTAATTGAAAAGCCAACGGGTACATTGGCGCAAGACCTAACTCAGGGCTTATAAATTTACTTGCTCATACCTGACCTTAGCGTTTTAGCTAATTGATTTATTTCAACGGACGGGCAGTTATGAGCGATTAGCTATGTTTATAAAGCTTTAAATTTAGCTTTAAATTTAGCTTTAAATTTAGCTTTATAAACATAGCGTTATAAATATAGTTATTACGATTTTTCCGATAATATTATTAACCGCCTTTTTTTTAGGGGTAATAATCCTCTCAAGTAGTGTTCAACAAACTGTTGTTGCCTTAATCTGGAGTAATTTCCGTGTACCGAGTTGGTTTTGACCATATTAAATCCCCAACGGTCGATGTTGTAAAACACAACTATGGCGAATTTGTGCAAGTGTGGGACGCGCCTTTTAAAACACTCGGTAGGAGGCTACTTCTAACTTATATTCGATGCGAGGATAACGTTTCAAATATTTCCACTTATGAATACCCTAAAATTGGTGCTTTTTCAATTATCGTAAAAAGTAGTACGCAGATTAAAAAACAGTACAGAAATAGTAATCAAAAAAGTCGTGTAGAAATGACTCTTCAAAATGGGAATATTTTAATAAGTGATGAATTAGAAAACCTAGCAGTTGAGGCAGTATTTACCGTCGATTTTAATTTTGAAAAATTGTCGCCCAAAGGAAGAAAGCTTGGAGACCGCGCTGTAATGAAACTACAAGCTGAAAACGAAAGGTATTTTGTTTCCACTTACCAAAAGGTAGGTGATGAGCCAAGATTGGCAATGGTAAAAGAGTATTTAGGCAAAAATGTTGTTAATACGGTTTTATATGATTTTGCAACAGACAACTAATAAGAGAGAGCCAAAAGGGTCACAGCTTGGCTTAAATTATTTTTGAAAGGTTCAGGCTAAAACTCTCAAGCTGCTTAAACGGACTGCTAACAGTTGGCTGCGCTTCGTTCCTTGCACATTATAGCTAACTATTATCAGCTCCTAAGAAGGGCGTTACAACCAAATGAATAGCATGAGCCTACTGGAAGATTCGTGGAAACAGCGAGAAGAACAAATATATCCTGAATTATTTGGCGAAACAAGCAAAGGCATTTATCAGCTAGACGCCTCTCTATTCAAAAATCAATTTGGTATTGATGACATTGATCCACGGTGGTTACACTATGGTGTTTTTAAATGCGCACCTACGAGTGACCGTGATACTTGGGTTTATGTTACTTCAGGTATGTCTAATACTTGGGAATCGGATAAACCAGAAAAATACTCAGGTTTTGGCACTGAGTTTATCCTTGAAACAGATAGTGAAAGTGATTGGGCAATAAATACTTTACGCAGTTTAGTGGCTTTTAATATTTTGGTATCAGTTGGCCATTATGGTGACAAGCCACTAGTGGACTACGGTGACCGTATTCCAATGTCAATTAAACCAAATATTGCAAGCTTAATGGTCGTAAAGCCAAGTCAATTCCCTGAATCATTCGACTTAATATCTGGCAAAGTCGATATCTTACAAATTACAGGTATTACGGCTCAAGAATTAGAGTATGCAAAAGAAAATGGCTCGGAGGTTATAGCAAATAAGCTATTTGAATTTCAGGGTTCTTTTATTATAAAGCCTGATAGGTTGGGTGTAGCTTAGTTATAGCAACACGCCCTTAAGTGAACGACTGGTAAAATTTAGCTATTAATTGCAAACTTTAGAAGTGATGAGCCTCTGCGTTTTAATGCGGCTAATTATGTCGATTCATCGTAGGGAATATTACCATGGGCAATGGCAACTGTATTGCCTTGCTCATAATATAGAAAGCTGCAAACACGATGCATTCAGGAGAGTAAGCCCTTTTAACCTTACATAGCGCACTCAAACACCTGTAGTACTTTTCAAAAGCTAATTAACCTGCACTCTGGGTAATAAATCTATCTCAAGCAGCTATTTCCGGCGCTAACTGCGTTGAATTTACTTGCAATAGACCAGTTATTGACGCGTAAATTCGCCTTGTTTTCACTGAAAATCTCTGGCTAGAGAAAATAAATTTAAATATCACTATGATTCAATATGTTAGTAAATCTCTTAACCAGAGTTCAGGTTAATTAAAATAACGCCAAACACTTTTTATATTCTACGTAAAAATACAGTAATCGATTGAACCAAAATAGGAACTTAGCTATGGTTTGTTTATCAATAAAAGCAAATAAAAAACGAGTTAATCTACAGCCTCGTTAGATGCTAGAGAAATATCATGCATATAATCAATACATTCTTATTTGGGCAAGACGGTGAGTATTCTCAAGCTGCAATTTTTGATCTTATAAAAAGTCATTTCTCAGGAGATGAATCGGCTGAATTTTCGGAAGAAGAACAACCTTTCGGGTTAAGTCCGAAGTTAAGAATAGAGTTCAGTGATTATTGGATCCTTATAAGTGTTATACAAGATGAATCAATAAAAGAGAGCATTAATAACATTCAGGAAATCACTAAACAAGAACTCGAAACCACTCTTTCCCCTCAGTGTGAGGTACGCACATTTTTTGCGCCCGACGAGAATTCTGAGTTTGATCATATAGCAATAGATATGTATCAATTTTTGGAGGGTTTGCCTAATTCATTAGTGTACGATGATAATCATGAAAAAATTATTTCAAAATGCATCTAACAAATAGCCAAAAGAGCCAAATGCTTAATAAGGCTTCTACCGTTCGCTTATTTTGCATTGGCGACTCACAAATAGAGCTCAGATTTACTCATATAAACATTATTCACTAAACAGGCTTTTTTCGAATGCTTGTGCGGCATGTGAAGAGGGTCTGTCTTTATAGTGCAATTGGTATAATGGTCTTGATAACTCGACGTTATTTGGCTGTTTTAGCCGTGTTAATTTACCTAATTGCACTAAATCGTCTGTTACCACATTAGGTAGTAACGCAACGCCCATTCCTTGTGCTACTGCCCTTGCTATTGCCTCGTTACTTCCTAGTTGCATACTGTTTTTTGCTGCAATGCCATGTTGTTGTAATAACTTGAGCGACACCTTTAAAGTCCCAGAGCCTGGCTCTCGTAGTAACCAAAATTGATTGTTTAACCATGCTTTTAAGTTTGTAGCGGGTGTTAAATTACTCGGTATAACCACACTCATTAAATCGTGCATCCAGTGTTTGCTTACTATATTTGGTTCGGTTGGTGTGCCTTCAACCAGTGCTAAATCTATAGTGCATTCAAGTAAGGCATGTTCAATTTGCGCGGTATTAGCAACTTGCACTTCTACTTTTATATGTGGGTACTGCGCACAAAACTTAGCTAAATAAGGTGGTAACCAATAGCTGGCAATGGTTGTACTAGTACCTATAACGAGTGTGCCGCGCTTAAGCCCTGTACGCGATTTAATATCTTCAATGGCTGCTTTTTCAATGGCAAAAATACTGCGAGCATGTTCAAAAAGTGCTTGTCCGCCTTCACTTAAGGTGAGTTTTTTACCCTTAGATGCGCGCTCAATAAGTTGTATATTTAGCTGATACTCAAGTTCTTTTAAAGCTTTAGATACAGCCGGTTGGCTTATAAAAAGCGCCTCAGCTGCTGCTGAAAAACTACCTAATTTAGCAACCGTATGAAATACCCGTAGTGCATGCAAATTCATTGTGCCTCTCAAATTGCATAACCTTAAGTTATCAAATCATGATTTTAATGTATTGGAGTTATATTTTGCGCTTTCTTAAAATGAAGTCAATTAATTACGATGACTTTATTAAGGGATGATTATGCTTAGTGCAATTAAAGATATGCCACAGCCTTTTAGTATTAATACTAAGCAGTATACCAACTCGCGTTGGTGGCTAGGAATGCTATTGGTTATTGTTTTAGCGGGTGTTGCTGTTGCCCTGAGTAAGTTGCCGGTAATGCAAAGTGCCCAGTTTAGCTCCTTAACTATTGGTATTGTGCTTGGCATTATTGTAGGTAACAGTGTTTTTTCGCGCATTGCGACTCATACCGATGTGGGTGTTGATTACGCTAAAAGTATTTTACTCAAAGCGGGTATTATTTTATTTGGTTTTAGAATTACCTTTGCACAGGTAGCAGGCGTTGGTTGGAGTGGATTGCTAACCGACATTGTTATGCTCAGCGGTACGTTTATATTAGCAATGCAGCTTGGTAAACGTGTATTTAAACTTGATGAGAAAACAGTAATATTAATTGGTGCAGGTAGCTCTATTTGTGGCGCCGCAGCGGTAATGGCAACCGAGCCTG
>NZ_AUTQ01000076.1 GCF_000498095.1 Pseudoalteromonas sp. TB64 | reverse complement strand
TAGCCGCTATTTTATTTTGGACACTGGGCAGCTTTTCACGTGCACAGTGGGCTACGCTTTGGTTGCCTTTATTGGTAATTACATTGTGTACATTTGTAATGCTGAGCTTTAGAAGGCAACTCAATGCTATGTTACTTGGCGATGAAAGCGCAATTACATTAGGTGTTAGGGTCCAGCGCTTTAGAATACTCATGCTGGTTTTGAGCTCATTAATTACCGCTGTGCTGGTGGCTATGTGTGGTGGTATTGGATTTGTAGGTTTAATGGTGCCGCATATTGTGCGCTTTTTTATATCCCAAGGCACTATTGCAGGTTTACTGGTAACTAGTTTTGTCGGTGGTACGTTTATGGTGTGGGTTGATGTACTTTCGCGCTCCTTGCTAAAAAACCAAGAGCTGCCCGTAGGCGTTATTACTACTGCTATTGGTAGCGTATTCTTTTTAAGTTTATTGTTTTTTAGAAAGCGAAAGGTGTAATTCCATGAAAACTTTAATGGTGCAAGGCACTACTTCCGATGCTGGTAAAAGCACTTTAGTTGCAGCCCTTTGCAGGGTATTTGCTAAGCGCGGGGTAAAGGTTGCGCCTTTTAAACCACAAAATATGGCACTTAATAGCGCAGTAACAAAAGATGGTGGCGAAATTGGTCGTGCGCAAGCTTTGCAAGCAATAGCGGCTAAAGTAGAGCCCGAAATAGACTTTAATCCTATTTTACTTAAACCTAATAGCGACACGGGCGCACAAGTGATTATTCACGGAAAAGCCATTAGTAATATGGAAGCGAGCAAATATCACGACTATAAAAAAGTGGCGATGGATGCAGTAATTACCTCACATAACCGCTTAGCTAAACGTTTTGATTTACTCCTTGTTGAAGGGGCAGGGAGCCCTGCTGAAATAAACCTGCGTGAAAACGATATTGCCAATATGGGTTACGCCGAAGAGGTAGATTGCCCTGTCATTATTATTGCCGATATTGATAAAGGTGGTGTGTTTGCACATTTGGTAGGTACGCTTGCGTTGTTAAGCGAGTCAGAACAGGCACGCGTAAAAGGCTTTGTTATAAACCGCTTTAGAGGCGATATAGGTTTGCTGCAAGGCGGGCTTGATTGGCTTGAAGAATATACAAACAAATCCGTACTTGGCGTATTACCTTATTTGCACGACCTTGCGCTTGATGCCGAAGACGCCGTCGCAATTGATAATAACGTAACCAACGCCACAATTAATATTGCAGTGCTACTTGTTCCTCACATTAGTAACCACACCGATTTTGATGCACTGCGTTTGCACCCAAACATTAATATAAATTACGTGCGCCATACGCAAACGATCCCAGAAGTTGATCTGATAATTATCCCAGGCAGTAAAAACGTGCTGGGCGATTTAAATTTTTTGAAAAATGAAGGCTGGGACACTCAAATTAAGCGCCACTTACGCTATGGTGGCAAAGTACTTGGTATTTGTGGCGGCATGCAAATGCTGGGCAATACGCTCAACGATCCAGATGGTATTGAATCGTCATTAAAACAAGTGAATGGGCTTGCTTTGTGCGATTTTGAAACCACGCTGACAGCACAAAAAGTATTAACTAAAATAACCGCTACACTGCTTTTAAATAACCAATCAACACTCTGTAGTGGTTACGAAATACATGCAGGAATTAGCCAAGGTGCAGCGCTGAATAAGCCATTTTTAACCTTTGATGAAAGCCATCCACATGGTTTTACGTTTGATGGCTTTATTAGCGATGATAACGCCATTGCGGGCACCTATTTACATGGTTTATTTGATGAAGCCGATGCTACATCGCAAATTTTAAAATGGGTAAAACCAAGCGCCTCAATTAATCCAATTAGTATTGCCACTCATCGCGAGCAGCAGTTAGAACGATTAGCAACTATGTGCGAAACGCATTTAAACATACAGCAAATTATCTCGATTTATGAAGGGCACAATAATGACTGAACAAAACAACGATAAGCACAAGCAGCGCCAACAAAAAGTAAAAGATCAAGTGGATGCGCGTGTTGCTGCAGCACAAGATGTAAAAGGTATTTTTCAGGTAATTACCGGTAACGGTAAAGGTAAGTCAACCTCGGGCTTTGGCGTTGTCGCACGTTGCGTAGGGCATGGTAAAAAAGCGGCTGTTTGCCAATATATTAAAGGTACATGGGAGTGTGGCGAGCGTAATTTATTACAAGGTGCAGGCGTTGAGTTTGTTGTAATGAACACCGGTTTTACCTGGGATACGCAAAATAAAGAAGCTGATACCGCAGCCGCCCAAGCAACATGGCAAGAGTCAAAACGCATGCTTGCTGATAGCAGTATTGATTTAGTATTACTCGATGAGCTTACGTATATGGTGACCTACGGCTACGTTGATTTAGATGAAGTAGTAACAGCGCTTAATAATCGCCCACCAATGCAGTCAGTTATTATTACAGGGCGTGCAGCGCACCGTACTTTAACCGACCTTGCCGACACTGTAAGCGAAGTGCGTAATGTAAAACACGCATTCGACTCAGGCATAAAAGCGCTTGAAGGGTTTGATTACTAATGTTTAAAGCGTTTTTTATTGGGCTGCTGCTTTTTAGTGTATCGGGTGATGCACTTGCAGAGCAGGTTAATGATTCTAAAAAACTGCGAATAATCGCGCTTGCACCACATATAGTCGAAAACCTATTTGCCATAGGGGCGGGCGATAATATTGTGGGCACCGTTGATTACGCCGACTACCCAAGTGAGGCCCAAAGTATTGAGCGCATAGGCGGTTATTACGGCATCTCGCTTGAAAAAGTATTGGCGCTTAAACCTGATTTAGTAATTGCGTGGAAAAGCGGAAATCAAAGCGAAGATTTAGCCCAAATAGAGCGCTTAGGTATAAAAGTATATTTGAGTAATCCCACCACAATCGCTGGTGTAGCCGACGAGTTACTGACTTTTGGTGAATTTACAGGGAATATTGAGCAAAGCCAGCAGGCGGCAAACGCATTTACACAAAAGCTAAACGCGATTATTAAAAGCCAGCAGAATAAAAAAAATATAACAGCGTTTTACCAATTATGGTCAGAACCGATGATGACGGTAGGCAAAAATACATGGATAAATCAGCTGATTGAAACATGCCATGTAAGCAATGTATTTGCACAGAGCGTTACAGATTACCCGCAAATTAGTATCGAAAATGTCATTGTTACTAAGCCACAAGTTATCATTATTCCTGATGAAAAATCAAAAACACCACAACCGGTTGTTAATTGGCAAAAGTGGCCAGAAGTGCCCGCCATTAAAAATGATCAATTTATTAGCGTAAATGCCGATTTATTACATCGTTTTACTCCGCGCATGCTAGATGGACTTGCGGATATGTGTGGTAAAATAGACGCATCACGTAAACAGATTAAGAGTACACAATGAGCGATTGGGCTACATTTTTAGAAAGTGAATTACAGCAACCTTACATGCAGCAAACGTTAGAGTATGTGGCTAATCGCCGCAATGAAGGTGTTGCTGTTTATCCGCCTGAAGCTCAAGTATTTAGTGCTTTTGATGCCACAGCGCTTAATAACATCCGCGTTGTAATTTTAGGACAAGACCCATACCACGGAGAAGGGCAAGCGCACGGCTTGTGTTTTTCGGTATTGCCTGATGTAAAAAAGCTGCCGCCGTCGCTTAAAAATATGTACAAAGAGTTAGCTACCGATATCAGCGGGTTTATTATTCCTGAGCGTGGTTACCTGCAAAGCTGGGCAGATCAGGGCGTGTTTTTACTTAATACAGTATTGACCGTTGAGCAAGGTCAAGCGCATTCTCACAAGCATTTAGGGTGGGAGCAATTTACCGATAATGTAATTGCGCATATTAATAAGCGCTGCGAAGGTGTGGTATTTATTTTATGGGGTGCACATGCACAAAAAAAAGGGAAAGGCATAGATAGCGCTCGCCATCATGTTTTAAAAGGACCGCACCCATCGCCGCTTTCGGCGCATAGAGGCTTTTTTGGCTGTCAGCATTTTTCAAAAACGAATGAGCTATTACAAGCCCAAGGTGAAAAGCCGATTAACTGGCAGGTGTAAATAACCTGAGCTCTGAATAATAAATTTATCTCATGCAGCTATTTTCAACGCATTAAAAAAGGCTTCCATACTATGGAAGCCTTTTTGTTTAGTTGGTGTGTACTGGATTAAAAATTTAACTCATCAATCGCAATACTGTCTGCAAAAAAATCATATTCTTGTAATTCTTTACGTAAGCGGTGCTTGTCTTTAATTGCTTCTATTTCCCGCCATTTTCTTTTTTTATTTTTCTGAGAGGTTTTCCTTGTTGTATCTGGTCCTTCTAATATCTCTAATACATCGTTTAGGCTATCCATGAACTTCTCCTATTGATTTTATTGACCTCAAGAATACCTATACCACAGGCATAGCTAAAATAGAATAAAAAAGTGACAGTTATGTTACGAGGATGTGATGAATTGGTGAAGGTTTTTTAGTGTTTTGACTAGTTAAAGCTCAAGTATTTAGCAGATAAAAAATTATAGACATAAAAAAACGCCGCAATTGCGACGTTTTTTAAAAGTACGTTTATAGCAAATTACATTGCTTTAAAGCGCGCTTCTAGTTGTTCTTGTGCATCAGCAAAAGAGCGAATACCTTCGGCTAGTTTTTCAGTCGCCATAGGATCTTGGTTATGCAACCAACGAAACTGTGCTTCTGTTAAAGGCTCAGGTTTTGGCTCTTGTGGAACATTGCTTTCTAGCAAGTATTCTTGTGCGCCTTCTAGGTTGCCTAAATCTTCTAAAAGATTAGGGCTAATAGTTAGCTTGTCACAACCGGTAAGTGCAATAATTTCGCCTGTGTTACGGAAACTTGCACCCATCACAACTGTTTTGTAGTCATGGCGTTTATAAAATTCAAAAATGCTGCGTACAGACTGAACACCTGGATCTTGTAACGGATCGGTTGGTTTTTCCATACCGTTAGCAACGTGCCAATCTAAAATACGACCAACAAATGGCGAAATTAGAAATACGTTTGCATCGGCACACGCACGGGCTTGGGCATCGCTAAATAATAAAGTAAGGTTACATTTAGTCCCTTCTTTTTCTAGCTGCTCAGCGGCTTTAATACCTTCCCACGTAGACGCTACTTTAATTAAAATTTTGTCTTTGCTTACACCTTCTTTTTCGTAAAGGCTAAGTAGGGTATGTGCTTTATCAATCGTAGCTTGTGTATTAAACGAAAGGCGTGCATCTACTTCTGTAGAAATATAACCAGGCACAATAGCGCTAATTTCTTTACCAAGTAATACGGCAAAGTAATCACATGCTAGTTCAAGTTGTTTAGCTGGTTCTTGCTCGGTTTCTTTTGCGTAGCTCCAAGCTTTATCTAGGTAAGGCTTATATGCTTCAATCTCGCTCGCTTTTAGTAAAAGCGACGGGTTTGTAGTTGCATCTTCTGGTTGATGCTTTTTAATAGCTTCAATATCACCAGTATCGGCCACAATAGATGAATGTTGTTTTAGCCTTTGTAGAGCTGAAGTCATTTGCTTTCCTCATTCCAAGCAAGTTAAAAGAAAAATCTAAACACTCTTAATATATTCAATCCATACTGCAACAGTGTGACAATGCTTGATAGGTCTTATGTCCTGATCAATAAAAAAACGGCTATGCATGGATTTTAAGAGAGGATTTATTTAAACAAAACGTGCTTTTCGTTTCATTTAATGTTGAAATTGACACTAAATAAATTACAAGTCAATAGCTAACTATGATCACTGTTATTTCACCTGCAAAAAATCTTGATTACGAAACGCCACCCGCAACAGACAAGTTCACTCAGCCTGAATTACTAGAGCACAGCGAAGAGCTCATGAAAGTATGCCGTGAACTAACACCAGCGCAAATTGGCAGTTTAATGAAAATTAGCGATAAGCTATCAGGGCTTAACGCAGCACGCTTTAGCGAGTGGGCGCAGCCGTTTACTCAAAGTAATGCAAAACAAGCC
>NZ_AUTQ01000075.1 GCF_000498095.1 Pseudoalteromonas sp. TB64 | reverse complement strand
CTTGCCTTTAATGGTGATGTATATGGCGGTTTAGATGCAAGCACGCTTAAAGCTAGCGAGCTTGATTACGCACAAAACCATTTACGTATACTTTCGGGTTTATACGGTTTATTAAAACCACTTGATTTAATGCAAGCTTATCGCCTTGAAATGGGCACCAAGCTCGAAAACTCACGTGGTAAAAACTTATACGAGTTTTGGGGCAGCGTAATAGCGAATAAACTTAACGACGTATTAAAAGCACAAGACGCGCAATACTTAGTTAACCTTGCTTCAAACGAATACTTTAAAGCGGTAGATAAAAAAGCGCTTAATGCACAAATTATTACCCCTCACTTTAAAGACTGTAAAAACGGTCAATATAAAGTAATTAGCTTTTATGCTAAAAAAGCACGCGGCATGATGGCGCGCTACATTATCGAAAATAAAGTAACGCAGTTAAGTCAGCTTAAAGAGTTTACTGTGGCGGGTTATTACTTTAGCCAAGAGGCAACAGCTAAAGAGCTTGAGCCGGTATTTATGCGCGACGAACAAAATTAAACTGAGCGTAAAGTTCACTTAATTAAATAGTTAAAAAGCCATGCACCGCATGGCTTTTTTGATGCTGGCGTTATATTTGCAACTTCATCTAATATTAATGAGATTACTAATTACAGAGGTGCAAATAAAATGATCAGCATTCCGTCAGTTGGCGAAGCCGAAAAACTAATAGAAGAAAAGCTCGGAGGCTGGTTTGATATTGTTATCAGCCATATCCCTAATTTTATAGTGGCAATTATAATTGCCATAGTATTTTCAATATTGGCGCGCTTTGCTGGCAAGCTGATGAAAAACGTATTACGCCGTTCACTCGACTCAAAACAAATTGCCGATTTAATGGCGTCAATATTTAAAGTTATTGTGTTGTGTATAGGTTTATTTATAGCGCTCGATTTTGTTGGGCTAAAAGGCACTGTTACCTCGCTACTTGCTGGTGCGGGTATTGTGGGTTTAGCCATTGGTTTTGCGTTTCAAGATATGACCGAAAACCTAATAGCTGGTATAGCAATGGGCGTACGTAAGCCATTTAAAACTGGTGACGTAATAGAAACCGATGATGTGTTTGGTTCAATACATTCTATAAACCTACGTAACACGCTAATAGAGAGCTTTTACGGGCAATTAATACTCGTACCAAATAAAGTGTTATTTAGAAATGTACTAAAAAATTACACCACTTTAGGTGTTAGGCGCATAGAAGTGCCAGTGGGTATTTCTTACGGTGACGACATAGAAAAAGCAAAAGACGTCATAGTCGAAAAAATGAATGAATTCGACTTTGTAATACGCAAAGACGAAACCGCTGTATACGCTGAGAGTTTTGGCGATAGCAGTATTAATTTACTGGTGTGGTTTTGGATTAAGTACCCAGGCGAGCCTGATTTTATGACGGTACGCCATAAAGGTATAGTTGCCGTTAAGCAAGCACTAGACGAAGCTGACATTAGTATTCCATTCCCAATTCGTACTTTAGATTTTGGTATTAAAGGGGGTGAAAAGCTCGATGCCATGATAAGCGATAAAATAAGTCAGCAGTCATCAAATAAAGAAAGTGGTGAAGGTGCTGACTCTAACCAAAGTGAGTAGTTCAGTTAAAAATAACTAGCCAAAAGTACTAGGAAATGGTTACTTAATAGACGCGCATTTTTACAGAGTGAAAATGCGCTTTTTAATTAGTTTAGTTCACACGTTATTCGCTCAATAGTTCCTCTTTCTACTTTATCGTCTCTATTATCCCAGTAAGCAAGTATCTCATTTTGAGTTAGTTTATTTTCATCAGCTATAACTAAACGTGCTGCCCATGCAAGTAAATGATTTGGATTTATCCACATATCATATAGATCGTACACGTGATGATCACACAAATGAATTGTCGACTCATTTTGTGTTGTCATGACAAACCAGTCGCCAGAGGGATCTGAGCCTAAAGAAAAAAACTCGTCTTCACTTTTAAAGTCGTCTAATTCATATTTAAAGTCAAAACCAATCATACTTTGACTGAATGGCCATAGAAAAGGGAACTTACCAGCAGTATTTAGCTGAATGTATGCTTCTAGCCAAGAGTGCCATTTATTGTTTACGGTTTGTCGAAACTGGTTAAATATTTCATTTTTAAGAGTAACAGGCTCATTATAATCTAAGTCTTTAAATGCTTTGCATTCATCTAAAAATTTACTAGGGAAGTAATCGCTTTCAATCGGATTTGTAATTAGTTCAAGTAACTTTTCTTTATTCATTAATTATTTTCTCCAGCAGATTTTATTACGTATTTTTTATAAGGTAAGTTTCCCTTTTATCTATTTATTATGCAATTATTGGTTATACAAGGTGTATTTTTTAGATATTAGGATTACAAACAAATGAAGTTAAAGATTAAATGGTTTACAAAAATAATTTTATTTTCAAGCCTAGTTATTAGCTTTGTTTCAGTAGGTAACGAATATAATGCTAAATATGATGTGAGTTATAAATTAAATATAGATAACAATACCGCTGAAATACTTTTTCTCGATAAAAACAAAAACCTTATCTCTACATTAATCTTACCAAATAAAGCGGTATATATTGAAAAACAGAAGTTACGAGAATTTTGTAGCTCAGGTGATGTTTTATGTCCTAGAAAAAGTTATGAAAGTAACGTTATCACTTGGTCACCTGATAATGAATATTTAGCTGTGTTTGTGGGTAATACAAAAGGGTTTTGGTTTATCCCCAGTAAAGAAATAACAAAAGCCGCATTCAATAAAAATAATGTAGTTAAAGTTGGCGTACATACTAAAAACGATAAAATAAATATTGCTCTATTTCATGGCGCGGCAGGATGGGTTGATAATCATCATTACGTTTTTTCAGCGGGTTTAAGTGGTGACAATTTTGTTTACAAGTTTAACCCAAAAACAAAGGAACTTAAGGGTTTTCCCTTTGAGCTAAATGAAGATTCTACAGTAAGCAGTTTTGAAAAAATTTTTGTTGAAAGTTTTAATTCACAAAAAAGTAGTTTTAAAATAAGTGATGTAGCTAAACAATTAGAAGAATTAAAATAACTATACACAATAAAAAAGCGCCGCTTGTGTTGGAGTAACAAGCCGCGCTTATAAATTAATTTACGAATAGGTTTATGTGGTGCATATTAAATAACGCTAATTTTGTTACGAATGATTTTTACCCCATCCATATTTTCTAAAAACTTTTGAGCTAATGCGCGCTGAAAGCCGGTTTGCGCTTCGCCATATAAATCTACTTCACCGTTTTTTACCTGCACACGAATATCGCTTAACACTAAGTTAGGATTGGTACGTAAGGTATGAGTAATTGTTTGCTGCAAGTTAGGTTGCGTAGCAACAGTGCTTACTAGGATCACGCTTGTTGCTGCACTTACTTTTGTAGCGCAAGCTAATAAAAATAAACAACAAAATGATACTAAAGCGATAGTTAACTTGAAGCGGTTCATAACTTAATCCTTACATTACGGTTAAAGAGTGCAGCCATCTTTTAAATTTTAACGACTGAGTTATCCTTGTTATTACAATTTCAGTGCCACATTTAATTACTTGAAATTAAAAGATATTTTATTAAGGGAGAATTCAGGTGGGCAATTTTTACATAAAAGTGAGTATGGGTTACATGATCTGATTACATTTGTTACAGGTACAAATATAATGGGTGTAGGCTTTGTGGGTACTGTCTTTACAGGCTTTGTATTTGTAGATGCGGTTTTTGTAGGCACTGTCTCTGTAGATACGAAGCTTTTAACGGCAAGCTTTTTTTTACTAAAGCTTTGTGTAAATATGCGCTTATACAATGTAATGGATTATTTATATGGCGCATAATTACCGTGAGCTTTTAGCCTATATAGGTTGGGAAAATAAAAAAGTTACTATTGAACTCATAAAGTTAACTAAAAATGGGCATTCATATTACTTTCAAGGTGAATTATGGCTGCGAAATTTAAGAGGACTTGGGGGCTCTCGGTGTACTTCTGTATCAGGGGAAAAGCTAGAAATAGCCATACTTAATCGAAATCGTATTCCTTGCTGGGTTAATCCAGTTGAAGTAGTTGTTGCTGAGTCAGCAGCTGAACGTTTTGAAAAGTGGACAGAAAAAACCTTATAATAAATAAGCTAATCGCATTAAAAAGCCGACAAAAGCCGGCTTAGTATAAAAATGTTTTAGGTTATTTTTTCTTTTTAACCTTAGCCTTTTTCTTGGCTTTCATTTTTACTGGATCTTTACGCTTTTTAGCAGGTGGCTTAGCTTCTTTATGCTTGGGCTCCACACCTTTAATTACACGACGTTTAAGCTTTTGCTCAATATAGCGTTCTATTTTATATAAAATGCCAATATCGTGCGCTTCTACCATTGATATAGCGATGCCTTTTTTACCAGCACGACCGGTACGACCAATGCGGTGTACATATATGTCTGCAGTACGTGGTAAATCAAAGTTAATAACATGGCTGATGTCAGACACATCAATGCCACGTGCAGCCACATCAGTAGCAACTAATATACGTGTTTTACCGCTATGGAAGTTTTCCATGGCTTTCATACGTTTGTCTTGCGGCATTTCGCCACGTAACCAAGCCGCTTTTACATCATTGGTTGTAAGTTCACCAATCAGTGTTTCTAGGCGCTCACGTGTTTTAACAAATACAATTGCTTTAGTAACGTCAGGGTTTTTGAGCGTATTAACTAACAACTCAAGCTTATGATGATAATCGTCGGCTAAATGTACCCACTGATGAATTTTTGCTTTTTCTTTGCGAGATGATTCTGCTTCAAGCAATGCTGGATCGTTTAGCGTTGTTTCTGCAAATCGCTCAACGCTATCGCCCTCAAGCGTTGCTGAGAATAAAAAGCACTGGCGACGATTTCTAGCTTCGTCACAAATACGTTTCATTTCTTTTTTAAAGCCCATGTCTAGCATGCGATCTGCTTCATCAATAATAAGCATCTCTACATGTTCAGCATGAAAATTTTCGGTTTCTAGGTATTCCATTAAACGCCCTGGTGTGGCGATTAATATATCGTTATTTTTTTCAAAAATTTCTTTGTGCGTGCCATAGTTAATGCCACCCGTTACCACACCTACTTTTAGGTTTGTACGCTTGGCAAGAAGCTCACATTGCTCATGAATTTGATAAGCTAGCTCACGTGTTGGGGTCATTACAAGTACACGTGCAAAACCAGGATCACGACGTGGAAAATCTAATAAATATTGAATAGCTGGAATTAAAAATGCAGCTGTTTTACCTGTGCCAGTCGGTGCAGATGCTAAAACATCACGCCCCTGAAGCGCTTCAGGAATAGCCTGTTGCTGAATACTTGTTGGGGTTTCATACCCCATTTTATTAATAGCGTCGAGTAACTTGTTATCAAGATCAAAGTCAGAAAATTGCATAGAGTGTCTAAAATAAGGGACAATTACTTGCAATTATACGCGCTATCCACCAGTTGGTGAACGAAAAGGTGAAAAAATGTCAGGTTTTGCATTTAAACAATTTAAGGTTGAACACGAACGGTGTGCAATGAAAGTTTCTACTGATGGTATTTTGCTTGGCGCATGGGCTAATTTAAGTAATACAAAGTCGTTACTTGATATAGGCACAGGCACGGGTCTATTGGCGCTAATGTGTAAGCAGCGTAATCCAGAGCTCGCTATCACGGCAGTCGAAATTGATAAAAGCGCCTACGCTCAAGCATTGCAAAATGTTGCGAGTAGTCCGTGGCCAAATATAAATATTAAGCACCAAACCATTCAAAGTTTTAGTAGTGACATTTTGTTTGATGTCGTTATCTCTAATCCGCCATATTTTAATCACAGTTTAAAAGGCAATAATGCTGCGCGTAATACCGCACGCCATACTGATGGGCTAAGTTTTGAAGAGTTAATAAATGCGTTTAAACGTTTAAGCCATAATAAATCTCGTTTTAGCTTAATATTACCGAGTGTTGAAGGTGTATTGTTTATTGAGCTTGCTAGTCAAAATGGGCTTTATTTAAATACGCACTGCCAAGTAAAAGCCACACCTAATAAAGACGTTAGCCGCAGTTTAATGACATTTAGTTATATTGACGGTGATTTTAGTGAATCAACCCTCTGTATTCGTGAGATTGATAATAGCTATAGCGTTGATTATACAGCACTGTGCAAAGCATTTTATTTGAAAATGTAGGGTAATTGTATAATAGGAACAAATAACGCAAACTGATCAAAATTTATGACAGAGAACAGATATGGACAATCAGTTACCTAAACCCTTTATAATTACACTTGCAGTACTGCAAGCTATTGCGCTTACTCTTTTATATAGCAGTATAGAAAACAATATATGGCCAGCAACAAACCCTGTGTGGTTAATATCGTTAATTACATTTTCTATGAGTTTTCCTTTATTAGTGTTGATGAGCGTTAATAAGAGCAATATAAAAAGTGCATTAATTTTAATTTTGCCCTTTTCTTTATTGTTGTCTTTGCTCGGTGCTTATGTTGGTTTTCAGCAAGAACCTCAGGAGTATGTGAGTAATGGCGATTTAACTTCTGTTTTTATTTTTACAGTGCTTATAGCTGGCTTTAAAGGCTTAATGTACATACAGCAATTTGGCAGCTCGGTAAGTATTAGCTACAGCAGCTTATTTAAGCTGTCTTGGCGTAATTTTATAATTTTTGCAGAATGTTGGCTGTTTGTACTTATTTTTTGGGGAATACTCAATTTAGGTGCCGCTTTATTTGATATTTTAGATATTAATTTTTTCTCTGAGTTATTAAGAAATGAGTGGTTTTGGATCCCGACTTTAACGCTCGCATTTGCCTTTGCGAGTGTCATATTTAGAAAGCTTTTGAACGTTGAAGATAATATCGCTTTTTTACTGCAAACTTTAATTAAGTTTTTACTGCCTGTTTTATCGGTTATTTCTCTTAGTTTTTTAGCAACACTCCCTTTTACCGGACTCAGTAAATTATGGGAAACCGGAAGTGGCAGTTTATTAGTCATGTGGTTGCAAGTGCTTACGTTGTTTTTTGTTAATACCGTTTATAAAGATGAGTCATCAGTTCGTCCTTATCACCTAATATTACATCGACTTGTTTTTATAAGCGTTGCGTTACTTCCCGTTTATAGTGTTATTTCGGCTTATGGTATTTATCAGCGAATTGAACAGCATGGGCTAACGGTAGATCGTTGTTGGGGTATTTTAATTTGGTTTTTGTTGGCGTGTTTTTCGTTTAGTTATCTTGTTGGAATTATAGCAAAAAGAGACAATTGGCTAGAGCCGCTTAGCAAAATAAATATTGTGATGGGCTGGGTTGTACTTGTAAGTATGCTTGCTGTTAATTCTCCTCTATTAAATTTTCAAAGTTTATCTGCTCAAAGCCAAATAGGGCGCTTAGATGACGGTAAAGTAACAATTGAAGAGTTTGATTATTATTATTTTGAGCACAGCTTGGGTCGTCAAGGTTATTTGGCTATGCAGTTATTAAAACAGAAGATTAAAACGAGTCACCCAGAGCAGCACACTACTATTGATAGAATGTATGCAAATGATGAATTTACCTCAACACAAATGGGTACTGTCGATGACTTTATTAAACAAAGTACATTTTGGCCTTCACGAGATCTAATTCCTCAAGATTTAATTGAGATGGCTTTTTCTGAGTATTATTCTCACGGTCGTAATTCACTAAAAGAAAGTAGCTTTTATTTTATTGGGATCGATTTAAATAAAGATGACGAATTAGAATTTATCCTTATTAATGAGAGTAATGACTATACATCTGCATATTTTTGGTCACTCGACTCTGGAGTTTGGGTCTCAAGATATATTAATGTTGAAAACCCAGAACACGTTAAATTACTTAAAACTATTATTGATAACGATGAAATATTTATAGTTGAACCCGAATATTCAGACTTGAAAATAGGTGATGTTTATTTTGAAATGTCTAGGTAGTTTATTTTACGTACTTTAAATTTAAGCCTAAACAAAACATACCGTGTTTTGTTTAGTCTGCTCTTTTGTAGTGTATTTATATAACGACTGTTATGATTGAATTATTAGCCACTTAAAACAAAGGCAACACAATGAAAATGTTATATAAAGTAGCTTTAGTTGGTGCATTGTCAACTATCGTTTTTGTAAGTCAAAGCGCGTTTTCTGCACCCACTCCAGTAGGGCTTTGGAAAACGATTGACGAGGATACAAACCAAGCTAAATCGTATGTGCGTATTACACAAACTGATGGTGTATTAAGCGGCACCGTTGACAAAATCATTGATCCAACAAAACAAAAAGATAAATGCACCGAGTGCGAGGGTAATTTAAAATACCAGTCTATTTTAGGTATGACTATTATTAAGGATGTTAAAGCTGAGGATGATGGCGTATGGGGCGACGGAGAAATACTTGACCCCACTAATGGTAAAACTTACACCGTACAACTAACGCCACAAGCTGATGGTAAAACACTTGAAGTACGTGGCTATATTGGCTTTTTTTACCGTAACCAATATTGGTTAAAAGTTGAATAAGGCTTATTACAAGAAAGTTTATTCGGTACTCTTAAATCGACTTTAAAGTTGCTGCTATATAAAAAATTAATCTCTGTATGAAATCATTTATTCGTTTTGCCTTTCTTCTTGTTTAAGCCAGCTATATTTAATTGGCATTCAATTTTGAACAAATAATAAAGGATAAAATATGATTAAGTACGTAGTTGCTTTAATAATGCTAAGCACGCTGTTAATAAGCGGTGGAGCAAATGCAAAAGATGACGCTGTTAATACAGGTTGGTTTAATAACACAGCCATTAAAGGCTACGATACCGTTGCTTACTTTACGCAAAATAAAGCAGTTAAAGGCAATGATAATTACTCTGTAAGCTATTTAGGTGCCGACTGGCATTTTGCAAGCGCAGAAAATAAAGCACTATTTGAAAAAGAGCCAAAACGTTATGCACCGCAATATGGTGGATGGTGTGCTTATGCAATGGCTGATGAAGGTAACGCTGTAGGTATAGACCCTGAAGCATTTTATATTCATGAAGATAAGCTTTACTTAAACTACAGCGAAAGCGTACAGCAAAAATGGTTAAGTAATTTAGTGCCGTATATTGTTATGGCTGATGGATATTACCCACAAACAACAAACGTGATGACGTTTAAGTAAATTTTTAATTAATATTAACTAAAAAGCCCGCAACTAAACTAGTTGCGGGCTTTTTGCTTTTTGCTTTTTATTTATTAGCTTATTAATTAAAGCGTTTCGCCATATTCAGTCATTACCTGTTCAACCCATGTTGCAATGCGGTCGTCGCTTAGTTCGTACTGGCTATCTTCGTCGAGTGCGAGCCCTACAAATTGTTTGTTGTCGGGCGTTAGCGCTTTTGAAGCTTCAAACTCGTAGCTACTATCGTTTGGCCAAAAACCAAGTTGGGTAAATGTTTGTGTATTTATTTCATCGTGTAGCATGCCTAGCGCATCTTGAAACCACTGCCCGTAACCTTGTTGATCGCCCATGCCAAATAAGGCAATGGTTTTACCATTTAGGTTTACGTCTGCAATGTCGTCCCACTTTGACTCCCAGTCTTCTTGTATTTCACCAAAATCCCATGTTGAAATACCAAAAATGATGAAGTCGTACTGCTCTGCATTTTTTAGTGGTTCGTCTTTAATATTATGTAAGGTAACTATATCGGCGCCAATAATGTCTCGAATTTTTTCTGCAGCCATTTCGGTGTAGCACGTAGTAGAACCAAAAAATAAACCAATTTGCATCGTATTTATCACTGTGTAATTGCCTGATATGATAAGCTCAAGTTTACCGTAAGGTATTTTTAATTGATACCTTAGCAAAGCATGAGAGCACAATGTGACAACGCTATCTGATAATTTCCCCGAAAATAATAGTGGCATGAGTAGTAACAGCGACTACCTAGAAAATTTTTTAGACAGCCTGTACTTAGAGCAAGGTGTAAGCGAAAACACATTAAGTGCTTATCGAAGTGATTTAGATAAATTTTGCCTGTTTTTAAAAGGCGAAAACTTAATGACGGTAACCGGGCTTGATGTAGAAAGCTACCTAGCACACCGAGTCGATTTAGGATTAAAACCTCGTAGCACTGCGCGTAGCATTAGTGCGCTAAAGCGCTTTTATCAATACTTTGTGCGTGAAAAAGTAATTAGTGACACCCCTATGCTGAATATTTCACAGCCAAAAGCGGGGCAGTCGTTACCTAAAACATTGTCTGAGGCTGAGGTAGAGGCATTGCTTGCTGCCCCAAATACAGATGAAGCAATGGGACTTCGCGATAAAGCCATGCTTGAGCTACTTTATGCAACGGGTTTGCGTGTTAGCGAATTAGTAGGGCTTAGAATGGAGCAAGTTAATTTGCGCCAAGCGGTAGTGTTTGTAAAAGGTAAAGGTAATAAAGAGCGTTTAGTGCCCTTTGGCGAAGAAGCAATGTACTGGCTTGAGCAATTTTTAAAGGTTGGCCGTGCGCAAATGATAAAACACGCTACCGATTTCGTATTTCCGTCTAAGCGTGGTGTAGGCATGACTCGACAAACTTTTTGGCATAGAATTAAACACTATGCTATTTTGGCATCGGTTGAGTCTCCATTATCGCCTCATACTATGCGCCATGCTTTCGCTACGCATTTATTAAATCATGGGGCAGATTTACGTGTGGTACAAATGATGTTGGGCCATAGCGATTTATCAACCACGCAAATTTATACTCATGTTGCTAATGAACGATTAAAATCCGTACACGCGCAGCATCATCCGCGCGCTTAATTTGAAATTTATTATCACTAAGCCGGTCAATTTATAAGTATTTTTAGAATAGAGAGAATTATGAAAAAATTAATGTTAGCAAGTGCCATGTTGTGCACAAGTATTAGTGCATTTGCAAATGGCGTTGCTGTAACACCAGATGCTAATGATCCTATTGTTACTAAATTTGCCGAGCTTGGCGTTACCGTTAAGCAAATTAACCCAAGCCCTGTTGAGGGTTTAAAAGAACTGATCACAAATAAAGGCGTGCTTTATGCAAGCCCAGATGGTCAATTTTTAATGCAAGGTACACTAATCGATTTAAATAATCGTAATAACCTAACAGAGCAAGCGCTTAACGGTGTGCGTGTTGAAGGTCTTAAAGAATACGAAGATTCGATGATTGTGTACAAAGCACCAAACGAAAAACACAGCATTACCGTATTTACGGATATTAGTTGTGGCTACTGTCGTAAATTGCACCGTGAACTAGACGATTTACTTGATGAAGGCATTACTGTTAAGTATCTTGCGTTTCCACGTGGTGGGTTGCAAGGTTCTGGTTATGCAGATTTAATGAATGTATGGTGTGCTAAAGATCAGCAAGAAGCACTTACAGAAGCTAAATCGGGCGTAGATACTAAAGTAATTAAAGGTTGTAACGCGCCTGTAGCTGAGCATTATCAGCTTGGTCAAAGTTTTGGCATTAGCGGTACACCAGCAATTGTTTTAGAAGATGGTACGATGATCCCAGGTTATCAGCCAGCTGCAGCACTAAAAGCAGCATTAGAAGCTAACAAAGCTTCGTAATTAAACGCTTAGTTATTATTAAAAAGGCCTTAATGGCCTTTTTTTGTCTTTTAAATACGACTAAATAAGTAAAAAACCTGCATGAAAAAACTGATCATTGCGCGAGAAAATATTGACGATTCGCATTTACCGAGTCATTTACACCCTGTAATTAAACAAATTTATGCCAATCGTAATGTGTTCAATGCCGATGAGCTAAACAATAGTGTAGCAACGCTTCATGACTTTAAATTGTTTAAAGACATAGACAAAGCTAGCGACTTATTAATTGAGGCATTAAAAGCACAAAGCCATATTTTAATAGTTGGCGACTTTGATGCTGATGGCGCAACCAGTACTGCAACCTTAATGCAAGGTTTGGAAATGTTTGGCTTTAAGCATTTAGATTACTTAATTCCGGATCGTTTTAGCTTAGGTTATGGCTTGAGCCCCGCGCTTGCTGAGCAAATAGTACAAATAAAACCTGACCTAGTGATCACCGTAGATAATGGTATATCGTGTATTGCCGGTATTGATATTTTAAAAGCGGTTGGCATAAAAGTACTCGTAACAGATCACCACTTACAAGGTGAGCAACTGCCAAATGCCGATGCAATAGTAAACCCAAACAGGCACGAATGTGATTTCCCGTCTAAATCGATAGCAGGCGTTGGTGTTGCTTTTTACTTATTAATTGCGCTGAGAAGCGTAATGCGAGATTTGGGTTATTTTGAGCAACAACCACCACCTAATTTAGCTAATTTACTCGACATTGTAGCGCTTGGCACTGTAGCCGATGTAGTGGCACTTGATGCAAATAATCGTACGTTAGTACACCAAGGTTTGGCCCGTATTCGCAGTGGTAAAACACGCCCTGGTATTACCGCGCTTATTGAAGTGGCAAATCGTAATGCCTCACGTTTAAGTGCCAGTGATTTTGGTTTTTCGCTTGCCCCACGTTTAAACGCGGCAGGGCGATTGGACGACATGAGTTTGGGTATAGCGTGCTTGCTCAGCACCGATATAAACCAAGCGCGTAGTATAGCGGGCGAGCTCGACAGCTTAAACTTTGCAAGGCGAGAAATAGAACAAGGCATGCAAGCCGAGGCACAAGCAGTACTTGATAAGCTCGCATTTAACGATAGTAACATTCCTGATGCTATCTGCTTGTTTCAAGATGATTGGCACCAAGGTGTTATTGGTATTTTGGCTGGTCGTTTAAAAGAAAAGTACCATCGACCTACCGTTATATTTGCTGGTGGCGAAAATGGTGAGATTAAAGGCTC
>NZ_AUTQ01000074.1 GCF_000498095.1 Pseudoalteromonas sp. TB64 | reverse complement strand
AAAACCGAGCAACAAAGAGTAAATAGCCCCTAGGAAGAACCCTTTGGGCAGCGCCTGTTTGGCATTAATGCTACGTTATCGCCTATTTATGGGGAATAACCACACTGTATAGGCTCTGCCTTGCCTAAATACCAAACAGACTGCTGCAAATTTAACCTTGAAAGATCAACAGACCCTAGCTCTAAATAATAAATTTATCTCAAGTAGCTACTCTATTATGAGCGTTAACTGTATTGAATTTATTTGTAATAGACCTGCAATTGGCATTTAAATTTGCCTTAAAATTTAAAATAATCAGGTTAATTTTAAAATTTGCATTACAGTTATAAGACACTTTTGACGCTCTTGGATTAATAATGCAATTAACCTCTTTACCTAATTCACTTCGCCCTCGCGAAAAGTTAATTGAAAAAGGCGCAAAAGCATTAAGTGATGCTGAATTACTCGCTATTTTTTTACGTACGGGCTTACCTGGTATGAACGTAATAGAGCTTGCACAGCATTTGCTTAACGAAAATAAAACACTGCATAATTTGTTTAACGCGAGTATTGAAGAGTTTTGTTCACAAAAAGGATTAGGTACAGCTAAATATGTGCAGTTGCAGGCTGTATTAGAGCTAAGCCAACGTTATATGCAGGAGCGTTGTCAACGAGAGGCTGTATTTAACTCACCCAATACAGTGTACGACTATTTAACGATTCAAATGCGTGGTTTGCAGCAAGAAGTATTTATGGTGCTTTACCTCGATAGCCAAAATCGTTTAGTTAAAGACGAAATACTTTTTTATGGCACTATTAACTCAGCAAGTGTTTATCCAAGAGAAGTAGTTAAAGCTGCTCTTAAAAATAATGCCGCAGCTGTTATTTTTGCACATAACCATCCAAGTGGAATTGCTGAGCCAAGCCAAGCAGACAAACTTATTACTAATAAATTACAACAAGCACTGCAATTGGTCGACATAACTGTGCTTGATCACATCATTGTTGGAGGGGAAACATGTGTTTCTTTTGCCGAGCGAGGCCTTATTTAACTTTGTTTGATGGATAAGTGTGTTAAAAATGAGCTGTTTAACGTGTTTTGGCAAATTAGTTTAATTTAAATGCAGTTTTTACTTTCCCTAAGGGCATTCGATCTTTATAATTAGCCGCTATCAAATTTACATATATGAGCTGATTGGATAGATCAGTGTTTGATCTTTGCCTGTAAAAGCTGTATAAAGAGCGCCCTTCGATTTATCTCTAGGGCGGAAATACACGGCCTTAGATTAAATTAAGCTCGAGCGAAGTTATTGGAGATATATAGACATGTCTAAAGTATGTCAAGTTACAGGTAAGCGTCCAGCGGTTGGTAATCACCGTTCACACGCGAGAAACGCGACTAGACGTCGTTTCCTACCTAACCTACAAACACACCGTTTTTGGGTTGAAAGTGAAAAACGTTTTGTAACATTACGCACTACTACTAAAGGTATGCGTATTATCGATAAAAAAGGCATCGACACGGTTCTTACAGAAATCCGTGCTCGCGGCGTTAAAGTTTAAGGATCTGAATCATGCGCGATAAAATCCGTTTAGTTTCAACTGCCGGTACTGGTTTTTTCTACACTACTGACAAAAACAAACGTAACATGCCTGAGAAGATGGAAATCAAAAAGTTTGATCCAAAGATTCGTAAACATGTTCTTTTTAAAGAAGCTAAAATTAAGTAATTTTAGTTCTTCTTTTAGAATTTAAAAACCCAGCTTAGGCTGGGTTTTTTGTTTTTAAAAATTAATAAATCAACAAATGTAAATAATATCAATCCTCTTAAATGTGGGGTCTATTTAATTCGTTAAATTGATGCAGATTGGTATAAGCGCAAATAAAAAGACCGAGCTATTTAATTTAGCTCGGTCTTTTTTGTAGGGAGAGAAATATACTTATGGTTGGTATTGTCCGCTAAGTGTTAAGCCAGAAAAGGTGCTGTAAGCATTAACGCTTAAGTGCCAAGTACCCGCTTGTGGATTAGTGAATGTACAAGTTTCTGCGTTGCCGCTTTTATAAGGACGACAGTCGTAGCTTGTAGTCGTTGGTTGACTACCAAACTTAACAAATAAATCTGAGTCGCCAGTGCCGCCAGATGTTGTTACTGTAAATAAAGACATATCGGCAGGAACGTCAAGTGTGTAATGTTTCCATTCACCTGCATTCGCTGTTACGTCGCTAATAGTACCGCCACCTGCTTGAGGTGGAGTAGAGCCACCAGTAGAGCCGCCTGTTATATTTCCAACTAAGCTCACGCCAGAATAAGCAGAGTAACCACGCAGCATTACATGGTAAGTGCCAGCAGTAGGGCTATCGATAGAACACTCTTCATTGTTACCATTTTCAAATGGACGACAATCATACGTACTTGTTGTTGGTTTACTGCCAGCACGTAAATATAAATCGGTATCGCCTGTGCCACCACTCATTGTAAACGTAACGTTGGTTGCACCGCTTGGAACGGTCATTGTATAAAATGCTTCAGCATTTGTTGCGCCACTAAGGCCTGTTTTAGCTTCGCCATCGGTTAGCGTATTATCGTCACCTGCTGGNAGCTGCGGCATCAACAATACCTGTACCACAACTAGTACACGTTGCTGAAAATGAGCGAGCTGTTGATTTTAAAATACTTTCTATTTCGTCAGGTGTTGCATCTGGTTTAGCTTGTTTAATAAGAGCAGCTACACCTGCAACATGAGGTGCCGCCATTGATGTGCCTTGCGAGTAAGCATAGCTATCGCTTGAAGGTGAAGATGAACCTGAATTATAAGTAGATAAAATACCTTCAGAGTCGTTAGCAAAATTTTGTGCACCGCCTGGTGCAGCAACATCAATATTACTACCAAAGTTTGAGTAATATGCACGACCACCGTTACGACCAACAGAGGCAACATTTACTACGCCGCTACAGTTACCTGGATTATAGTTAGCTGAATTGTCGTTATCATTACCGGCAGCTATAACTATAACGGTTCCGTTGCTGCGCGCTGTATTTATAGCACTTTGTGTTGCAGAGCTACATGAGCCGCTACCACCTAAACTCATATTAATAACATCAGCAGGGTTAGCGTTTGATGGAATACCAGAAACACTACCACCAGATGCCCAAATAATACCGTCAGCAATATCAGATGTTAAACCACCACATTTACCAAGCACTCGAACAGGAACTACTTTAGCGTCGTAAGCTACGCC
>NZ_AUTQ01000073.1 GCF_000498095.1 Pseudoalteromonas sp. TB64 | reverse complement strand
CCGCCATGACCTGCAGCAATACCAATAAATGCATCGCTGCTTTCATGACCATATAATGTTCCAATACGCTGATCACCTACCGCTGCAATATTTGCTACTTTTTCAGCTACGTATACATCATCTTGCTGTTGGGCTAATAACACGCCATCACTACAGCCAAATATTACGGTGTCGTGGTTTTGTGCTGCACCGTGTAAATCAGGGCAAGTAACGTCTAATGTTTGTTCAAGCTCGTATTCGCCATCATGAAAATGATAAACACCGACTTGGTCTGGCAAAACTTTAGCAACTGATGTGCTCTCACTATCATCACGGCGAATAGTTGATAATAAATGTTCACCACGTGGTTCAGCTACACCGTGCATATTTATATCGTAAGCAATACCAGGGAGTGTTGCTGTTGCGTTAGTGATATCGCTATCTGTTAATACTTCAACCGAAGCAGGCGCACCTGAATCTGCATCGCCATCGTAAAATATTGCTAATTGCCCGTCGTGAGTCATTAAGTGTGTAGGGCGGCTACCACTTGTTAGCTCGTAGCTACTAAATGCAGGGCCTTGCTCATAATCATGCAAGTGCTCACCGTGATCTTCGCGCCACATTCCGCCGTCTATAAACCCTAGGTAATCTTGAGTTCGGTTTGTAATTACAGCGTAACGAAAGTCAGGCGAAGCCGACAACGTATTTGACTCATCGTTTAATACAAATGTATCAAGCAGTGCGTTATCATCTAAATCAAAAAAGCTGGCTTCATTACTGTCACCTGCAAGTACGGCAAGTCTGCCAAGTGAGCTTATGGTAAAGCCGTCGTCATGATCATCATCATCGTCATGATCATCATCATCGTCATGATCATGTTCGTCCTCTACAACTATTGGATCTTTTTCCACAATAGTGGTTTCTGCATCGCCACAGGCCGTAATTAATGTGCTGCTAATGGCAAGTGCTATTAGTTTTAGTTTGAATAATTTAGTCATGATCGTTTCCCTTTATTTAAAATTATTTTAGAAGTAACCGCGAATACCAAGTGCGAAACTTCGTCCTGGGCGTGGTGCTATCTCTTTTAAAAATGAGCTATGCACACGTGCTTCTGTATCCGTTAAGTTTGTCCCTTTTAGATACAGTGAGAGGTCTTGATTAAGTACTGATAAGTCATAAGAAACACTTGCATCGACCATGGTGTAGCCATCTGTTGCCGTTTCTTCTAAGGCGGTATGGCTTTGATCTTGGTAGCGAGTTATATGAACATGAGCGCTAAGTTTTTCTGTTTCATAGCTAAATTCAGTACCAAAACGCAGTGGCGGTGTGCGAGGTAGGTTGTCGCCATTTTTTAAACGGGCACGTACGTAATCAGAGAATAAATCAAGCTTAAACTCATCAGTTAGTTGCCATGCAATTTGCGCTTCAAACCCGTGTAAAATTACATCGTTTGTTTTAAATAAATAAACAGGAAGCTCAGACGAATGCTCGTCCTCGTCGGTGTGATCATGCTCATCTTCATCACCATGATCGTGGCCGCTTTCAGCAAATAGCCCAGTATCTATTTGATAATAATAGTTATCTACTTGGTTATAAAAGGCATTAAAAATAAAGCCAATATCACCTTGGGTTTTACGAAAGGTTAAATCAATATTATTCGCGGTTTCTAAATCAATTGCTTGCTGAGATAAGCCCAAATGACCATCTTCGTCTATATCAAATAATGCACCCACTTCATAAGTAGCGGTGCCAATATGAGGACCAAATGATAATAATTCAGAGGCTGATGGAGCACGTTCTGAACGAGATACCGAAAGCCCTAAGTTATAGCTTGGGGCAAAATCCCACACTATACCGGCCGATAAACTTATAGGTGTAAATGTATGCTCTGCGTCAAATACACGAGTGAAGCTCGCTTCTTCTTCATGATTATGGTCGTCATGCTCATCAACTTCATCGTGTGCGTGAGCATCAATGTCTGGCAGTAATACATTACTCGCGTTAAGCTCTACGCGCTCTATACGAGCTCCTAGTTGTACTAAAAAATCGCTAAAGTGTTTTTCTTCCATGAGAGCAACAGCAAAGCTTTGTGTTTCTGAAGGAGGTGTAAATGCTTCTTCACCTTGTGCTTCAACATCACTATTTTTGTAATGAAAGCTAATGCCGCCATTCCATTCATTAAATTGGCGATGTAGTAAATCTACTCGTAACTCACTGGTTTTATTTTTAAATGTGGTACCAATTTCGCCTTTTTCAATTTCGCCATGCTCGTAATCAGTAAAGCTAGCGCGCAAGTTAATTTTATTAAGCCATTTATTATTTAGATTGTATTCACCCAGTAATTGCACCTTGGTTTGCTCTAAATCAGCAAAAACACTTTCTTCTTCATCGCTATGCTCTTCCTCACCACCATGTGTGTGACCAGGAATACCGTATTGACGATTAAATTGCTCAACAGCTACGCCAATAAAACCTTGATCAAATAAATAGCTCGTACCAAGGGTAAAACCATTAGATTCTTCATCGCTATTTTCAACCACATAATCACCATTATGCGATTCAGTGTCATCACCGGCTAACTCAGCAGCCACCGGTATTTCATAATCATCTGACTCTCGCCAAAATGCATCGGCATAAAATGCAAATGAATCAGTGCCTGTAGTGGCATTAAAAGAAGCTATTTTTTGGTTATCAACAGAGTTATGTTCTACGTTCCATTCGCCACGGGTTGTGCTGTCGGTTGGTACGCGATTATCAACTATATTTACAACGCCACCAATGGCACCACTACCGTAAAATAAGGTTGCAGGACCACGTAATACTTCTATTTGTTGTGCAGTAGATGCCTCTGACGCAACAGAGTGATCAGGGCCAACTCTTGATACATCGCTAACATCAAGACCATTTTGAGTGATAAGCACGCGCGGTCCACTTAGCCCACGAATTATAGGTGTACTCGCAACTTTGCCATGAAAGTTAGTATTTACACCAGGGAGCTTTTCAAGAGTATCACCCAATGTAGCGGCTTGATCGCGTCTTAATTGTTCGCCCGATAAAACGCTGACTGGCGAAGCTGACTCCATTGCCGACATATGAATTGGCGTTGCTTCAATATCAATAACTTCTATTGGTGAGCGCTCTAGAGTAAAAGACACCGTCTGATTTTCATCAGCATTAACGGATACATCACGATGAAGGTGAGCGTAACCTGGCGCAACAATATGAAGCTCTTTCAGACCATTATTTAGCTCAGCTATTACAAATCGGCCGTTTTCATCGGTAGTTACCTTTATATCTGAGCCTTCAAGTTCTACTACTGCATTACTTACAGCACTCCCTTTTGTATTTAAAACAGTGCCCACTATGGACTGTGCAAGCACACTTGCGGGTAATAAAGCCGCTATTAAAATAGCTAACTGCGATTTACGTTTCATTCTTGCTTTCCTTGAAATGTTATACTATATCAATTGTGCTGGAAATGTTATAATGTATCAAGTGTAATTAACGAATGTTATTTAAATGCTTATTTAAAAGTAAAGTTTTTGTTTGTGCCATTGATTTATAGAGGAAAAAATGAAATCGAGTCAAAGTGTAATGGATCGCCTAGCAATAGGGCTTTCGTTAATGTGTACAGTGCATTGTTTTGCAACGCCAATTATTTTAGTGCTGTTACCGAGTTTGGCAGCACTGCAGCTAGATAATGAGCAGTTTCATGTATGGATATTAGCAGCGGTATTACCTACGAGCTTACTTGCGTTAAGCTTGGGTTGTAAAAAACATAAGCAATTTAATTATATGGTACTTGGGATTGTGGGTTTGTGCTTAATGCTATCAGCTATTTTTGTAGGAAATGAAGCCGCAGAAAAAGCACTAACATTAACCGGCTCAGCTTTTATAGCCATAGCGCATTGGTTCAACTATCGTCAATGTCTTAAAAAAGAAGATGAAAACTGCCCGTGCGCAAGTAGTAAGCCCGATCAAGTTACTTGAGCGCTGTATTGTTAACTGGTGTTTGACCTAAGTAGCCTTCAGATTATTTACATAAAAAAGACGCCTTTGCGTCTTTTTTATTGCATTTTATACCTTGCCTTAAGTGTATTATTAAGTTTTTATATACACTCAAAGTCGAACTTAAATAAATTTTTTAGATAGAAAATATTACATATGGATCATGTGTATTTAGTCAATTAGCTAAATGTTGCGTATTCATGCTCAAACAAAATACGAAGGATACGTAATGTCAGAAAAACCAAATCAGTTATCAACATCTCGTTCTATAAGTAAGCGCCGTCGCAATATATCAATCCTGTTATTAATTGGCGTAAGTTCATTACTAATCCGTGTATTAATGTCTTATAACTTTGATAAAACAGCATTATTATATGTAGGCATCCCTTTTTTTGTTTCAATTTTTTTAATGTACATAATTAAAAAACCTGAGCAGCCAACCCTAAATCGATATTACGGTAATTTAGTATTGTGGTCGCTTATTGTAATGCTTGGTACATCGGTTATTTTGTTTGAGGGCTTTGTTTGCGTGGTTATGTTTATGCCAATTTATTTCGGCATATTATTAATTATGTACTTATCCCAACTACTCAGCTGTTATTTACAAAGTAAAAATAAAGGAACCCATTACGCCCATATATTACCTGCTGTTATTTTTTTAAGTGCATTTGAAGGTGTTATACCAAGCGCAAGTTTTGAAAGAGAGTATTCAATAACTAAAGAGTTGGTTATAAATGCAACCCCAGAAGAAATCCAACAAAAACTTATCAAGCCAATGCAGTTAAATGTTGAACGTAATTGGTTACTAAGTTTGTTCCCAATGCCAAGTAATATAGAAGCTGAGACATTATCAACGGGTGATGTGCACCAAATCGATTTTACCTATCATCGCTGGTTTGTAACAAATACCCATAAAGGTCATATGAAACTTGAGTTAACTCAAGTAGAAAGCGATTATATTCGTACCACTTTTTTAGAAGATACAAGCTACATAGGTAACTATTTAAAGTTAAAGGGAACTGATATTCGCTTTATTAAAGCTGAAAATGGAAATACAAAAGTAGCATTAACTATTTATTACCATCGATTTTTAGATCCCGCTTGGTATTTTGGTCCAATTCAAGAATATGCTATCGGGCAAACTGCAGAAATGCTTTTGAATGAGCTATTTATCCCAGAAACAGCTTAGGATGGCTATGTATACTAACGAACGGATTTTAACAAATAAACAAAGCTGTGCCAAAACTGGGTATGTCGTTTTATCACCTATAAAAGTAATGTGGGTAGGGGGAATGATATTAGCTGCAATTATAGGTGGTTGGTATACGTTTTCAGTTACTGCTTTGTTTGTTTTTATTGTAACAACCAGTGTTATTTTATGCTTTGGGCACTCCCTTGGAATGCACCGCAGGCTTATACATAAAAGTTACCAATGTCCGCTGTGGCTTGAATACTTTTTTGTGAATTTAGGTGTAATAGTTGGTTTAGCTGGACCTATAGGCATGATTAAAACCCACGATATGCGTGATTGGGCGCAGCGACAACATTACTGCCATGACTATTTTGGTCATCAACAGCCCATGTTAAAAGACTTTTTTTGGCAAGTTTTTTGCGATATTAAACTTAACCATCCACCTACTTTCAATATTGAAAAATGCGTTATGCAAAACCGTGTTTACCAATGGATGGAAAAAACATGGATGTTGCAGCAACTCCCTTTAGGATTATTATTGTTTTGGATTGGGGGTGTACCTTGGGTTGTATGGGGTATATGCGTTAGGGTGAGTGTGTCTGTTATTGGTCATTGGTTGATTGGTTATTTTGCACATAACCACGGACAAAGAGATTGGCATGTAAATCATGCACATGTTCAAGGTTATAACGTTCCGTTTGCAGCACTGTTAACCATGGGGGAAAGCTATCATAATAATCATCATGCATTTCCTGGTTCGGCTAACTTTGCTTTAGAAAAAGGACAAATAGATGTTGGTTGGCTAGCTCTTAAAAAAATGAAAGCACTAGGGTTGGTCTGGGATTTAGTGTTACCGGCAAACCTTCCTAAACGCGAAGAATTAAGTAGGATAAACAATTAGTTGCAAATTAAGTGCGCTCTAAGTTAGGTACTAATCCCCATTATGGTATCCAACTAAGTAGCGCTCAATTAAGCGCTCAATAATGAATACAAACACAAAAAAAGCGACTACCCAAAGGTGTCGCTTTTCTTTTACAAGTATTAGCTTACTCGTTATTTATAAAATACTTCTACAGTGCCTTTTACTTTTATAAGTAATGGCTGACCACGACGGTCTAATGCTTTTGGTGCCGCAACTTTAATCCAGCTTTCGCTGATGCAATATTCTTCTACGTCAAAACGTTCTTTACCGTTTAAAAGTACACCAATATCGTGGTCGAATACTGCTTCTACGTAATGCTTGCTACGTGGGTTAATAGAAAGCTGATCAGGAAGTGCTGGTTTTGTTGAATCTGTCATGGTTTTTCATCTGTATTAAAAAAGTTATGCGCTATTGTAGGCAATACATATCGTGCGCTCAAGGTTTTAATCGTAATGTAAAATTATGTGATTAACGAGACTTATATCATAACTGCGAATATGAGCAGCGAAGTCTAAAGCAATAATAATAAATATAACGCGCTGCTAGCGCTACACGCTACCCCCTGACTTATCCTTGTCATAATTTAGTCATCTTACTTTCATCAAAATTACCTTTATCAGTCACATCTGTTTTCTATAGTGCAGCGGTTGATCTTTTTTGTGGTCACACATTTAAAAATAACCACTAAACAATGGGAATTATGGATGAAAATTAAAAAAGTCGCTGCGGCAATCGCGCTAACGTTAACGTTTAGCGCAGTGAGCCATGCTGATGTACTACCGCAAAGCCAAAAAGACAGCAGCTGGTATAGCGCTGCGCAAACTAAACTAACAACAAAAACAACACAAGCACAGGCTACACAAGCCACTAAAGCTAAAAACGTGATTTTATTTGTAGGCGATGGCATGGGTATTTCTACACTTACCGCAGCGCGTATTTTACAAGGGCAGCGTAATAACCAACCTGGTGAAGAAGGTTATTTAAGCTTTGAAAAGTTCCCATATTCTGCACAAGTTAAAACGTATAACGTAGATGCACAAACACCCGACTCAGCAGGCACAATGACGGCCATTATTTCGGGTGTAAAAACTGATGTTGGCGTTATTGGTGTAGATGAAGATATTGAACGCGGCGTGTGTTCAACAGTGGCAGGTAATGAATTACTTACCGCTACAGAGCTTGCTGAAATTAAAGGGCTATCTACCGGTATTATTTCTACAGCGCGTATTACCCATGCTACTCCAGCAGCAACCTATGCTAAATCGGCTGATCGTAATTGGGAAGATATATCAGACATGCCAGAAGATGCGATAGCGGGTGGCTGTGAAGACATTGCATCGCAATTGGTCAACTTTGAAAAAAACCTAGAAGCACGATTTGTAGGTACCGACGTAGACGGTCTTGATTTTGTAATGGGTGGTGGTCGTCGTCACTTTTTACCAAAAGACGAAACAGCTAATTCAACAGATGCAGTAAGCGCCATAGAAGGGGATCGTACTGACGAGCGCAACTTGGTTACTGAGTGGCAAACACAATACCCAGATGCAACCTACGTAATGGATCAAACTGGTTTTGATGCAATAGCAGATGACGCCACTAAGGTATTTGGTTTATTTAACGAATCTCACATGCAATACGAAGCAGACCGCGCAAACGACGTAGCGGGCGAGCCTTCACTTACCGACATGACCACTAAAGCAATTGAAGTGCTTGGTAAAAACGACAACGGATTTTTCTTAACAGTTGAGTCGGGTCGAATTGACCACGCGCATCATGCAGGTAATGCATACAACGCACTTAACGACACCATTGAGTTTGCTAAAGCTGTGCAAGCTGCGGTAGATAACACCAATCCAGAAGAAACCCTTATTTTAGTCACCGCCGATCACAGCCATGTATTTACGATTGCAGGCTACCCTAAGCGTGGTAATCCAATTTTAGGTCAAGTAGTTGCAGTAGGCGAAACTACCCCAAGCCTAGCGGCCGATGATATGCCGTACACCACAGTAGGTTACGCAAATGGTTTAGGTTTTAGAAATTTAGGCGATGAAACCGATGCTGATGCAAGTTACACAAGTGCTGCTGTTGCAGGGCGTGTTGAGCTAAATGGCGTTGATACAACAACCCCAGGTTTTCACCAAGAAGTAACTGTACCAATGGGTGCAGAAACACACGCAGGTGAAGACATATCTTTACATGCAAAAGGCCCTGGTGCTCAGTTAGCGCAGGGTGTAATTGAACAAAACGTTGTATTTCATTTAATTAATCAAGCTCTTGAACTAACTCAGCAATAATGGCGGCTAACATGAAAAAATTAACAGTACTTTCTTTGGCAGTAATGGTCGCGCTAGCAGGTTGCTCAGATGACGACGATAAAATAAATACACTAACGGTAGATAACCAAATCGCAGTAGGCTCTGAGCAGTGCATTAATGGCGGTGTAGAGACGCAAGTAGGCGCAGATACCAATAATAACGACGTGCTAGATAGCGACGAAGTTAACTCAACTAATTTAGTGTGTAATGCACCCGCAACGTCGTTAACAAGCGAGCAGCTGGCATCACTTACTACCAATACTTGGTTTAGTGAAGCACAAACAAAATTGGGTGCAGCACAAGCAGCCAGTAGCAACATTGTTACTGAATCAGGCAAAGCTAAAAACGTAATTTTATTTGTGGGCGATGGTATGGGTATTTCTACCATAACCGCAGCACGTATTTTAGCGGGTCAGTTAGAGGGCGAAATGGGTGAAGATCACCAGTTAAGCTTTGAAACTATGCCTTTTTCGGGCTTTGTAAAAACATACAACGTAGATGCACAAACGCCAGACTCGGCAGGCACTATGACCGCAATGG
Source organism: Pseudoalteromonas sp. TB64 (assembly GCF_000498095.1). Classification (GTDB taxonomy): domain Bacteria; phylum Pseudomonadota; class Gammaproteobacteria; order Enterobacterales; family Alteromonadaceae; genus Pseudoalteromonas. Next base: position 103,969 of record NZ_AUTQ01000073.1, on the reverse strand, counting down.
CATCGGGCGTTAAAACCGACGCGGGCGTTATTGGTATTGATGAAGCAGTTGAGCGTGGTAATTGTGCATCAGGCAAAGGGCACGAACTTGTTACCTCGTTAGAACTTGCTGAAATTGCAGGCAAAGCAACAGGGATTATTTCTACAGCGCGTATTACTCACGCAACACCTGCAGCAACGTATGCTAAATCGGCAGAACGTAATTGGGAAGATATCTCCGATATGCCTGAGTCAGAAACCGATTGTGAAGATATTGCCTCGCAACTGGTTAACTTTGAAGCCAACCTAGAAGCACGCTTTAGTGGTGTTGATGTAGACGGTATTGACGTAGTAATGGGCGGCGGTCGTCGTCACTTTTTACCAAAAGATGCCGCGTTTAATTCAGCCGATGCAGTAAGTGCTGTTGAAGGGGATCGAACAGATAACCGCGACTTAACCGCAGAGTGGAAAACGCAATATCCAAATGGCACGTACGTAATGGATCAAACCGGTTTTGATGCAATAAGTGACGACGCCACTAAAGTGTTTGGCTTATTTAACGAGTCCCACATGCAGTACGAAGCTGACCGCGCAAACGATGTAGCAGGTGAGCCTTCGCTTTCGCAAATGACTGAAAAAGCAATAAGCGTGCTTGATAACAACGAGCAAGGTTTTTTCTTAACGGTTGAGTCGGGTCGAATTGACCACGCGCATCATGCGGGTAATGCTTATAACGCGTTAAACGACACTATTGAGCTTGCCAAAGCCGTTAAAGTGGCGATGGAAAACACCAACCCAGAAGAAACATTAATAGTTGTAACTGCCGATCACAGCCATGTATTTACCATTGCCGGTTACCCTAAACGCGGTAACCCAATTTTAGGTAAAGTGGTTGCAGTGGGCGCTACTGAGCCAAGCTTAGCCGCCGACGATATGCCTTATACAACGGTTGGTTACACCAATGGTGGTGGCTTTAGAAACCTAGGCAGCGAGACTGATGCCGATGCAGGTTACGCGTTTGCACCGGTTACAGGGCGTGTTGATTTAACAGATGTTGATACAACAACACCTGGTTTTCATCAAGAAGCGCTGGTACCAATGGGCTCAGAAACACATGCCGGTGAAGACGTAGGCGTTTATGCAATGGGACCAGGTGCACACTTGGTAACAGGCACAAACGAGCAAAGCTTTTTATTTCATGTAATGGACTTTGCCGCTGACTTTGTAAAAACAGCAGACGAAAAACTAGCGCAATAAATACCGGCTAGTTATAAATTTAGTTAAATATATCTAAATAGAGAAACCCGCACCGTGTGCGGGTTTTTTGTCATTAAACTGACATTTTTAATCGTTATGTTATTGCCATAAACTTGAAATATAAATAAGAGATAGCTAAATGAAAAAAGCGTTATTAATAATTGCTACGCTTGTAAGTACAAGTAGCTTTGCCTCGCAATGTGATATTGATGCCAAGCATTTAAAAGCGGATTATAAGATTACTAACAGCCATAAAGCACAACAAAGTAATGAGTCACTTACCCTTTGGCGAAACAATCAGCAAGTAGCGCATCAAAGTGAAGTAATAACCGAGCTTTGGCAGCACTTAGCCAATAATCAAATACGACCAATACGTTACTTTAATGCCCAGCAACGCGGCATTGAATATCAACCATCTGAGGTACGCGGCGTACAAAGTTGGAGTGCTAAAAGTCAGCTGGTGGATAACCACCTAATCGAAAAAATGACCCTAGTAAGCACACAAGGCAAAGGCTGCGATGAAGTAAAAAACTATACATTGAGCGAAAATGGCAACGACTTTAACCTTGCCTTTTATACGCATTCAAAATTAGTTAAAACATTTAGTATTAGTAATAAAAAAAGCCAAACTACTACCTTACTTAGCCTTAATAATGTAAACACTGATGAGCCATTAATTACCGCTCAATTTGCACAGTGGGATCGTTTTCAAACTACCGATTACGCCGACATTGGCGATAACGAAGGCGACCCATTTTTAGCAAAAATGATCAACCTTGGTTTTATAGATCACAGCGCAACAGGCTTTTATAACCAGCAGGGCGAGGCTATTCAAGGCGGGCACCACCACTAGTTTGTGGAGCTTTTAAATGTTGTAGCTCATAGCTAAAAATGACAGGCGGCTATGAGCTACAAGCTGGTATTCAAAAGTAGATTAATTTAAGCCATTCCCACCCAAGTAACACAATAAACACTTTCCTATTTTTATAAAACACACACTATCAGCCGCATAATATTTATAGTTGGCAATAATTTACACTATTTGATATTAATAGAAGTTCACACAATAGGGACGTTTGACGTGACAATAGGAAAAAAGTCCCTTGATAAACCTTACATATGGCTCAATGAGCTTGGCATTCAAGGATAGATTAAATGCATAAAATTGATTGGATAAGAATTAGAAATTTTCGTTCGTGCGAAGATGTTTTCTTAAATTTTGAATCTTACGCACCGCTTGTTGGATACAACAATGCTGGTAAATCAAATATATTAAAAGCTGTAAAATGGTTTCTCAGACCTACAGGTTTACAAGAAAAGGACTTTACTAATACTGAAGAAAAAATATTAGTAACTGCCAAAATATCAGGGATAAGTAAAGAACTTCTTGATTTAATGGATACTAATCATAGTGAGAGCATTACTCCATTTATAAATGAAGAGTCCCTTTACATAAGGATGGAGCAACGATCTCCAGGAGGGGCTAAAGGGTTGAGAAAGCTTTATGTTTCTGTCGGTGGTGAAAGTGATGAGGATGAATGGAAGTGGAATGTTAACCCAAATGGTCTACAAGAAGCTATGCATGACTTATTTCCTGAACCCATTTTTGTTCAATCTATGGATAACGCCACCGACGATGTTTCGAAATTTAAAACGACCTCCACTATAGGTAAGCTTTTACTGAAATTAAGTTCTCAAATAGAAAATGAGCAACATGAGCTTGTAGATGCGCTTGATACTATAAGTAGAAGTCTTAATTTTGATGGTATCGATAGGCTAGAGTCATTAAATCAGTTTGATCAAATAGCGAGTGAAAAAGTACAGGATTTTTTCCCTGGGATATCACTTAAGGTTCATATACCAACTCCCTCTTTAGCTAAGTTGTTTACAGATGGAACCGTTAAAGTTCAAGAGCAAGGGCGTGATCTTGCTGACGTAGACTCCCTTGGACACGGTGCGCAGCGTTCAATACAGATGGCATTAATTCGGTTGCTAGCCGAGGTGCAAACAGAAATAGAGGCTGGTCAAACGACTCTCTTACTAATTGATGAGCCTGAATTGTACCTTCACCCACAAGCAATAGAGCTTGTAAGAGATGCACTTAAATTACTTTCAACAACTAATTATCAAGTCATCTTTTCAACTCACTCGTCATTAATGGTTGATCAAGAAGATGTTCCTTATACGAATATAGTGAGAAAAAATGTTGGTGGAAATACTTTAATTACAGAACGAATAGCTGAAGCTATACAAGAAGAGATCGAAGGAAATTTAAACCAAGCACGTATTCTCTTTGAGATATACAACATGAATCAAATTTTATTTGCTGACAGAGTCTTGATTGCGGAAGGTGCAACAGAACAATCTGTTTTACCCGAAATTTTTAAAGCATGTGATAGAAGTTTCAGTACTTATAAAACAGCGCTAGTTATTGCAGATGGCTGTCGAGGAATTCACAAAATGGGCAAAATATTGCAGAGGATTGGGATTCCATTTAAGGCATTAGTCGATATAGATTATGCATTTACATCAGCGGTTACTGCTAACCTAATTGCAGAAGATGACGTTGATATTGTTAATATTAAACAAGCTCTGTCAGTGTCAGCTCTTAGAAATGAGTTTGATCTGGATGAAAACAATTTGCCTAAGAAGACAGGTGCAAAGAAGGCATATATAGCCTATGAGCTATTTGCAGGTGAAGAAGGTTCACAGGAGTTGATCTCAAAAGTACATGAAAAATTAAAAGCAAAAGGTTATTGGTTGTGGGAAAAAGGTGCAATAGAACAGCATTTATCCCTTAATGCTAAAGCAACTAATGATTGGATAACGTTTAAGGTAAATATTAAAGAGCAAGGTTTTGATGAAATAGTAGAAGACCATAAAAAGGTAAGAGAAATGGCGGTTTGGTCTACATCTTAATTTCTAGGTTCTAGGGTTTTAAAAAAACCGCATGGGGCTTCTCTTGCTTATATAAATTGAAGGTTTTGCCTCTAAACGAGGCAAAACCATTATCTCTAATAACTCAAACTTAACTACCTAATTACTACTCCAAATGAGCATCATCAGGCTTTTTAGGCCTATCCGCTAGCTCTGTTAAGCCATCTTCGCAATCGCCGCTGTCGCAGGTATTTAAATTGCTTTGTGCTTGTTTATCTTGTTGGAGTACATGTTTTAAATCTTCCATGCGTTGGCGAACTGCTACGCCGTAGCTGGCGTCGTCGCCCCATAATGCAGCAAGTTGTACTACTGCAGCGCGGTCGTGGTCTCTGAATAGCTTACCTGCGCGTTCTGCATCTTGCTTAGTGTTACCTAATAATTCCAGTGCTTCTATAGCAAGGTTAATGGCTGAATCGACTGTTTCGCGGTTAAACGCATCTACTTTTAAGTTAAGCATTTGATACGCATGGCGGCGGTCGATTGCGCGGGCAACAATTTTAAGCTGTGGGTAGTTTTTATGTGCAAGCTTAATTATCTCAATGGTTTTGTCGGGATTATCAATTGCAATTACCAGCATTTGCGCGGTGTGTGCACCAGCGGCTTCAAGGAGTTCTTGGCGTGCAGCATCGCCATAAAATACAGTATTACCAAAACGGCGTAGTAATTCTATTTGGCTAGGGCTGTGATCAAGTACGGTAATTTCGTAGCCTTGCGCGTGCAGTAAACGCCCCATAATTTGGCCAAAACGTCCGTAGCCCGCAATAATTACGTGCTTAGCGGTGCTAATTTGCTCTGGCTTATCAAACTCAGGCATAGCATTGCTGCTGCGTTTTTGTATTTGCTCATAAGCCATAAGTAGTAACGGCGCTATTAGCATTGATACCGCAACAACCAAGGTAACAAGGCTGGTTTGCTCAGGCGTTAAAATACTGAGCGTAGTGGTTACACTTAATAGTACAAAGGCAAATTCGCCGCCTTGTGCAAGCGCTAAAGCAAAGAGTAGGCGCTGCTTTTTACTAATATTAAAGGTAACGGCAAGGGCAAATAAAATGCAGGCTTTAACCACAATGAGTAAAACTACTAAGCCAATAACAGTACTAAACTCATCTGCTAGTAATGCAAAATTAATTGATGCGCCAACGGTTATAAAAAACAGCCCTAAGAGTAAGCCTTTAAAAGGTTCTATATCGGCTTCTAGCTCGTGTCTAAATTCACTTTCGGCAAGTACTACGCCTGCTAAAAAAGTACCTAACGCTGGCGATAAGCCAATGCTTTGCATAACGAGAGCAATGGCAATAACTAAAAATAGTGCAAGAATAGTAAATATTTCACGCATGTGGGTTTGCGCTATGTATCTAAATAAAGGTGCAGATACATATTTACCACTGGCTATAATTGCGGCGATAACCGCTGTCGATACTGCAACTTGCTGCCAAACAGGCCAGNCCAGCCTGCAATAATTGAATCGCTAATTTCTTTTGAGCTACTTTGCGGTGCAAAAGCCAGTAGCGGCAGTAGCGCTAAAATAGGAATAATGGCGATGTCTTGAAACAGTAATACAGAAAACGCGTTTTGTCCTGCTTCTTGCTTTAGCCAGCCTTTTTCTTCAAGGCTTTGCAGCACAATAGCGGTAGAGGAGAGCGCCAGCATTAAACCAATGGCGAGTGCAGTTTGCCAGTGCATGGCAAAAAACCAATAACAAAATGCAAAAATAGCGGCGGNAAGCCGCCAAGCCCTAAAATAGAGTGGCGTAATGTCCATAAACGCGAAGGTTGTAGTTCAAGACCCACTAAAAACAGCATCATTACTACGCCAAATTCAGCGAAGTGCATTACATCTGTTTGATCGCCCACAACACCCAGCGCATAAGGACCGATGAGTATACCGGCAATTAGATAACCTAATACTGAGCCAAGTCCGACTCGTTTTGCAATAGGGACAGCGACAATGGCTGCTGCTAAGTAAATTAAAGCTATTTCTAACACGCGTATATCCTAAGTCATTCTATTTATGCTCAAGGTATTTGAGCATAAATAGAATGACTTAGGTTCTTATAAAATACAATGATTCATGTGGCTGAAAATACGTTATTTTTAGCTCATACTGTTAGTCAGCTACTTTTACTGAGCCGCTAATATTATCGATACTTACATCGCCCGAGCCCGACTCAGTAATAGTCAGCCCCTTTGCATGATTAACGCGAATATCACCCGAACCGTCTTCAATTGTTACGCTTGAGCCAATATGCTCAATGATCATGTCGCCAGAGTTATCATCTACATTAACTGCACCGCTTATATGGCTTATCACTAAATCACCAGATCCATCTTCAACGTTTAGCGAACCGTTTATGTTGCTCACGTGCATTTCGCCAGACCCATCGTCAATAGTTGCATTGCCGCTTACGTTGTTTATATGAATACTGCCAGAGCCGTCGGTTAATTCTAAATTACCTGCGATGTTTTCAAGGGTTACTTCACCAGATCCATCGTCAATAGTTAGGTTTTTAGCACTGTTAATCGTTAAATCACCCGAGCCGTCTTTTACATTCATATTGCTTTGCATTGCACTTATAACAATATCGCCAGAGCCATCATCAATATCTAAATTAAGATTACTTGGTACGGTAACAACTAAATCAATATGTGGTGATTGACCACTGTAAAAGCTAATACCATTACGACTTTTATTTTGAGCAACAAGCTTTGTCTGTTTAGCGTCTTGCTCTAGTGTTAGCTCGTACTCATCTTCAATGTCGGCTGTATAAATAGTTGCATCAACACGAATGCTGGTGGCTGATTGTGAGCCTTTTATTTCAAGGCTACCTGCGCCGCTTAACACATTTAAATACTCAAGATTGTTGTTAGGTAATGTAAGTTGCTTGGTTTGTTTTACAGAAGCCACGCTTGGCGATATGTGAAACACACAACCACTTAGTAATAAAATGCCGCTAATTAGCGCAAGTGGTTTTACGATGTGAGGTAATGTTGATGAGCTCATGTTTAATCCTTTATTCTTTATTGTTTAAATTTAATGTAAGTACAATAGAGCAAAAATAAGACCAACATATAATCTATTGTTTTATAAGTGAATTATATTTTTATGAAAATAAAAATCATCAAAAAATAGTTAAAAGCACTAAATATTAATAAATAATAAAAAAGGATGCGCAGTGCATCCTTTTTTATTTAGCGGCTTTAACCGTTGTATTAATGTGCTCTAAAGTAACTTATTTGCTGTTTGATTTTTTCAGCCAATGTCATTAATTCACTTGCCGAATTTACAGTGCTTTGCGTGCGAGACTCACCTTCTTTAGCGAGCTGGCTTATAGAGTGTAGATTTTGAGTGATTTCTGCAGCAACGGTGCTTTGTTGATCTGTTGCCTCAGCTATATTGTTTGATGAGCGTGTTAGATCGCCAATACTTTGAGTGATAAAGTTAAGTTGCTCTCCGGTTTTTTCACCTTCTTCAGCTGATTTAATACCCAACTGACGGCTTTGTTCCATTTGCTTAGTTGCGGCGGTAACTTGTATTTGTAGTTGCTCAATTGTTTGGCTAATTTCTAAAATTGATTTTTGGGTGCGCTGCGCTAAGGTTCTCACTTCATCGGCAACAACTGCAAAACCTCTACCTTGTTCGCCTGCTCTTGCTGCTTCTATAGCGGCATTAAGTGCTAGTAAGTTAGTTTGCTCAGCAATACCATTAATTACTTCAGTTACTTTACTTATTTCGTTACTTGCTGTGTTTACTTTTTCAACAGAGCTGTGGCTATCATTTAGCTGCTGGCTTAGCTGCATTAAGTCATTAACAACTTGGGTTAATTGTGTGCGACCTAATTGAGCTTCTGCATCTACTTGTTGGGTTCGTTGAGCGCCTTCATTTGCGTTATTGGCTACATCTTTAATAGATACCGACATTTCTTCGATGGCGGTGGCTATTAGGTCTGTTTGCCCCATCATTGCATGTGCTTCTTTACCGTTAGCGAGGGCGTTATTTTTAGAGGTGCCTGCTTGATTTTCCAGCTCAACTACTGAATCTTGTAAAGCGAGTATCAGTTTTTTTAGCTCAACCGACATGCTACTTACACTCGCGGTAATTTGGTCTATTTCATTTTCACTATTTGTATTGGTATTTACAAAATGTTGTGACAAATCACCTTTGCCTAACGCATCAACGCTACGTGTTAATTGTCTTAATGGGTTAAGTGTTTTTACTAGCACCCAAAATAGTAAAATTGAGATAGCAAGAATACCGCCAACAGACGTTATGCTGTTAACTACCATTAGTTTAATGCTTTCTTCAGTGAGTTCGCTTTCTTTTACACGACCAAGTAAGGTCCAATCCCACCCTGGTACTGTTTTGCTGTAAGCAAACATCGGGGTGTTATTTTCACTATTGTATTTTAATGACTGACCTTTTTTAATTGCCTCTAGGTTAAGTCCATCAAGCGCTTTGGAGTTCACTTTTGAGTCAACTGCGGCTTCTTTTCCTGCTATAACTACATCATTTGTATTTCTGAAAACAAATAAGTTACCGCTTTCTTCAATTACTATTTTATTAACAGACTCTCTGAGAGATGCCAGTGCATCGTTTATATTAAAACCTATGTATAAAATACCAATTACTTGGTTTTGTTTATTTTTAATTGGTTGGTAAACAGTCATGTATTCGTTGCCGAATAATTTAGCATAGCCTTCATAGCTTTGACCGTTCATAAGAGGTTGATAGCCTGGGTGGTTTTTTCCTAGGTAAGTACCAATAGCGCGTTGTCCATCACTCTTTTTTAAAGAGGTAGTAATACGAAAAAAATCATCCCCATCTCGCATAAATACCGTGGCGTTACCTCCGGTTAATTTAGCGTAATTTTCAACAATATCGATATTGTTATTAACTTGTTCGTTATCATGTAAAAGAACGGGCACCATAGTATCTACGACCAATACCTTTTGATCGCTTTTTTTAAATTCACCAGGGTACATACCTTTAAATACAGTGGCATTACGCTTTGCTATTGCCAGCAGGCTGTCGTATTGAAGTTCTAAAAGATCTGAAATAGCCGTTATTTCAGATTTTATTGCTGTTTCACTTTTTTCAGAAAGTGTATTAGCCGAAATTAAATAGGTAGATAGCCCAACTAAACTAAATACACATAGCGTTAAAGTGAATGCAAGCGCACCAATTTGTTTTGATATTGACCAGTTTTTATAGCTCATACTTCACTCCAGAGAAAGACGGTATTTATGCGTGCTAAGTTTAATTATAGGCATTTTAAGTTGTTTTATTTGATGACTCGCTAGTAACGAACTTTGCCTGATAATCAATTTATCATATAAAACAAACAATACATTAAATGATAATAAAAAATTAATAGTTTGTGACGAAAGTGTTTTTTGTAGTTTGTTTGATTATAGCTAGGGTGGTTATATTTATTGCTGTTTTTTAAATATAAAAAATCCGATAGGGCATGCCATATCGGATCTTTATTTAACTCATTTAATTTAAGTATAAATTAAAAACTGTAGGTGATGTTGCCATATAAAAATCGACCATCTAAACCGTATGGTGCATACGGCGTATACGGGAAAATCTGACCGAAATCAGAGTAACCAATGTTATTTACTGTAGCTTGCGGGTACTGATCGAATAAGTTATTAGCGCCTAATGCAAATTTCCATTCATCATTAGGACGATAAGCAACTTCTAGATCGGTTATCCATTTTGCATCTAGGTATTCATCGCGATCACTTGTTGTAGAAATATCTGCAACTTCACCGTAACGTGTTGCGCGCAGTGTTGTTTGCCATTCGTTAAAGTTCCAAACAGCAGATAAGTTCCACTTGCTATCAGGTGTACCTTCTTCAAAACGACCCACTTCGCGACGAGCAAACACTACGTAGTCATCACCTAAAGAGTTAAGCTGCTCTGGGTTGTCGTCAACATGAGTAACTTCGGTGTCGTTAAAGTTAGCGGCTGCATTTAAACGTAAATCGCCTAGGTTATCTAATTCAAGCGTGTACGTTGCAACTATATCTATACCCTGTGTACGTGAGTCAATCGCGTTGGTAAAGTAGCGTACGCTTTCGGTATTTAACTCACCCGCATCGGCTAAAATTTGTTGTACAGCTTCACCCGATAAATTTTCAGATAAAACAACACGATCATCAATATCAATACGGTATGCATCAACCGTAAGGCTAAAGTTACCTTGAGTGTATACAAAGCCTGCTGTTAAGTTTACAGAATCTTCTGCATCTAGCTCTTTTGCGCCCAATGCTTGTGCTGCTGGCGCGTCACTTGGAAACAAGCCAACTTCAAATGGTTGATTGTTTTCAAGCACAGTTGAAATTTGACGATATGAGCTTTGTGCTAAAGACGGCGCGCGAAAGCCTGTACTTAGCGCACCACGTAACGATAGATTATCGGTTAGGCTGTAACGTGTTGCTAGTTTTGACGTGAACGTATCGCCAAAGTCGCTGTAATCTTCGTAACGACTCGCTAAAACAACATTCCATTTTTCTGTTAAGTAGGTGTCAAATTCAACAAAGAGGGCAACGTTATGGCGGNCTTGTGCGCCGCCGGCAGCAATTGGGTTGCCGTCGCTATCTAGCGCAGTAATATAAGAGGCTTCTTCGCCTTGTTCTATTTTGTAGCTTTCGTGGCGGTATTCAGCACCAACAGTAAAAAATACGTCATCTGGTAAACCTAAATCAAGCGTTGTGCTGGCATCACCATTAATAATAAATTGGTCATAAACGAGTGCACCGTTGTCAAACTCGGTTTGGCTAGTGGCGCCTAAAGATGTATTTAAGCTATTTACTACGCCCAAAGCAAAGTCGTTACGTCCGTAGTTGGTACTTACATCCCATGTCCACTCGCCTGTTTCACCTTGTAAACCAAGAGCAAGTGAATAGTCTTCTACATCTGTTTCAATTTGAGGTAAAAAACCATCTGGGTATACTTCTAAAATATTACGATCATCTTTTGCTCGGCGGTAAAAACCACCAGAATTACCTTCACGTTTTGAGTAGCTACCAAAAGAATATAGGTTTAAGCCATTATCTAAATCGTAACCCATGTTGTAAAACAACGCGTAATCTTCAAGCTCTGCTTTACCAAAACGATGGTTGTAACGATCAATAGTAAATTCGCGTGGGTCTAGGCTGCCATCATCAAGGCGGCTGTATTGTTCGCGTGGGTCAAAACCAGAGCGTTGAGTAGGATCGTTATCACGGTACTCAATTGATACGTTTACAAAGCCTTTATCAGATAATGAAAAACCAGAGTTTGCACTAATAGTACGAGTGCTACCGTCGTTTACTTCTCGGTCATCACCGGTATTAAACGCTAAGTTGCCGTTTGCATCTGCATAAGTACTTTCAAGATTTGGAGCGCCCGCCATTTGCGTGTCGTATTGCCCGTAAGTAACGCTTACGCTACCGCCTTCAGATGCATCTTTAAGGATTATATTAATAACACCCGCAATTGCGTCTGAACCGTATTGCGCTGCTGCACCGTCGCGTAATACTTCTACGCGCTTAATTGCCGATGTAGGGATCATGTTTAAGTCAACGGCAGTTGAACCACGACCAACTACGCCACCTAAGTTTAAAAGCGCACCAGAGTGACGACGTTTACCATTTATAAGTACTAATGTGTGATCAGGTGCCAAACCACGTAAAACAGCAGGGCGAGCATGGTCAGTGCCATCTGCAACTGTTGCGCTTGGGTAGTTAAAACTTGGTACTTGGTTAGCAAGTACTTGGCTAATTTCAAGCTGACCTGTGCTGGCCATATCGCCGCTTGTAATAATATCAACAGGTACTGAGCTTTCAGCAATACTGCGTAAACTGCGGCGCGTACCGGTTACTGAAATTACTTCGATATTTTTTTCTGCTTGATTGTCTTGCTCTGCGGCAACAGCCATAGAATATGGCGTGCTAAGTGCAGTAGTAACGGCCAGGCTAAGTGCTAATTTATTTGCAGATAAACGCTTAAAAGTCATTAATTGTTCCCCAAGAACTGCTATTTGTTAATGATTAGAAAAGGAGCGCATCATATAGAAGCGATCACATCAGTGCAAAGATAAAAACTATCTAAGTTATGCTAAGTTGTTAACAAGTGAGGTCACTGTTTACGGGTTATATAGACGTTTGGATCGTTGTAGTTGCAACTTTGTGTCGAATGGTTGCGAATTCAAGGAGATTTTAGATAAAAGTTAGTAAGACGTAAAAAGGCCAAGCAAATGCTTGGCCTTTCAATTTTTTAAGTTTAGTAATTTAAATTATTCAGGGGCAACTTCAAGCGTTGTAAATAATGCATAACGTCCTGCATCTACACCTTCTTCATTTACGGTAACTTTGTTAGAGGTTTCGATTAAGTATAGACCAGGCTCTTTCCACGTAATTGTAAACATACCTTCTTTATCGGTCGTTACTTTTACTTCGCCACGATCGTTACGGTAGCGTGTGTCGCCTTTTAAAATACTTACTTCAATGCCTTCGCCGGCAGATTTACCATCTTGTAAAAGCTGAAACTTAGCGCTTTCACCTACAAATAAGTCATTTGGATGTGTTGGACCGCTAAGCTCTAAGCCTAAACCTAACTGTGCAGGCTTTGAGGTGCCATTTCGGCTTACAAATGTATCTACTGTTGAAATAACCTTCGTTGTAGTTACATCTTTAGCGTTGCTTGGTAACTTAGCGTCTGTTTTTTTACCAAATACGCGCTTGCGCTTGCCTTCTTCATTTTTGTAGAAGGTCATGTACATTGGCTTTTGGGTCATTGCAATGTGGTAAGTACCTTGCTCTGTTAAGCTTACCGCAGCTGAGCTTTTACGTTTTAAGTAATAAGCACGGATCGTTTCAGATACTGGCTCACCATTAGGCGCAAGTGCCATTAATAACGTATCGTCGTACTCGGCGCCTTTTTCTTTAGGTTTAAAGGCTTTGTCTGGTGCAAAAATTTCGTTTGAAATGCTTGCGTCAATCATTACGTAATGCGCTTTATCGCCTGATAAAGATGTATGCGAAGGTAGTAACCAACGTCCGTGTGCACTTGCTGAAGTTGACACTAAAGCAGATAAGCTCAATGCGCCGATTAATGCAGTTTTTAATAAATTAATTTTCATTATTTTTCCTTTGCTTAAATTCTAGTAATAAAATAAGTGCTACTTAGTGTTACTCAGTGCTTACAGTGACGAAACTTTGTGAAAACTCGTTTTTACCATCAATTGTAATTTTTCCTGACTTTGTTAAATCAAGCTCAACGCGGGTGTAATCTCTGCCGCCTTCTTCGCGTACAACTTCAATATTAAGTAAGTATTTACCTGGTTTTACTGGATTACCGTCTAAATCGTTACCTTGCCAATTTATGGTGTAAGTGCCGGCACGCTTTGTTGCACCGCTAATGCCGTCAAAATTAATATCGCTTTTACCCGCTTTACGCCACCATTGGCGTAGGTCTTTAAACCATTCTGCTTTTTGCACCCAAAGTGCAAGCGTAGTAACGTGCTTACGCTCTGGCGTTTCCAGCCAAACCGCAACATATGGGCGGTGATACGGTTGTACTTCTAAGTCGGGAAGCGTTAATTCAACTTCTAACTGTGGGGTTTGCGCATGCGCTGTTGTTTGAAAAAACGCAGCTACTAGCAGTAATGCGGCGCTTATAAATAATTTAAATTTAACCATTAAGACACTCCTTTTATTTGTGGAACCCAACATAAATAAATAACCAGTGGAGTTGCTACTCCTAGTACAGTTATCCATATTCCTGCTAAGCGTTTTTTTCTATTTTGAAATAAAATAATCATGCCGGTAATGGCAAATAAAATCATCAGTACGGCGGATATATCAATTACCCAGCTCCATACTTCGCCGCTATGGCGACCTTTATGTAAGTCGCCAATAAGGCTTAAAAATCCACCTGTTTGGTAATCAAGATTTAGCTCGCCAGTTGTAAAATCAAGCTCTGCGTAGGCAAACCCTGCAGGTAGCGGGTAGTCGAGCATGACAAGCGCATCTTCTTTTTCCCATTCAATGCTTTTTACTTTAGTAAGTGCATATTGCTTGGCCAAGTAAGCTTCTATTTCTGGGTAAATCGTTGGCAGCGTATCTAGTTGTGCATTTGCTTTATCAACAAGAGCTGCTGGGATCATTGCCGTTACTTGACCATTATTTTTATCGTTTTTAAGCCAATCAATATGGTTGAGCACAATGCCGCTAACACAAAATAAAATAAGCAAAAAAAACAAAGCTGTAGAAATATAAATGTGTAGTGCACGGCTTGTACTGTACAAAGTCCGTTTATTAATTAACGCCATAAGTAATTTGATATTATAAAATTTACAACATGATAATGATTTGTATTAGCTATTACAAATTTACTTACTCAACTTTACATTAAATTTTGAATTTAAGGGAATGCGCTGGTTTAAGGTATGTATCTTAACTTTAGTTATTAACCTGGCTCTGCTTGATATTCAGATTATCTAATGTTCAGGTGGGGCGGACGGTCTTAAAATAAGGTAGATCATTACCGATATTTCTATAACGGCAACAAGGTAAATAACCCAAATAGGGGCTGCAGAATAAAGTAAAAATATAAACCCAATTAACATACCGATGGCGGCGTAGCATTTGGCTTTTATAGGCACTACTTTATGTGCTTGCCATTGTTGTAGCGTTGCACCATAACGAGGATGGTTAAGTAACCAGTGTTCGAGCGCGGGAGATGAGCGAGTAAAGCAAGTTAGCGCTAAAATAAAAAATATAGTCGTGGGCATTACGGGTAATACAATACCTATAATACCGAGCGCAACAAGTAGTAAACCAAGCGCTTTAAGCCATAAATTTTTATAACAAACAAGGGCTGCTTTTATTTTCACTTACGCTCATTTCACTTAATTACAGTTATATTAAATTGTAAGCTAATTAGCCGGTAATTCGAAGTGGTACATAACAAGCAAATATAAAAATAATACACATAAAGCTCTATTTATAGATTGAGTACTGTGTGCTACATCATATAAGATAATTTTTATAATTATTTTTCAGTTGCTTAGCTTTTATATAGGTAGGGAAACAATAACAATAATTTTAAGTTGTTTAATTAAATAAGAGGATTTTTAAATATGATTCAAAACTCAGCACTGTTTTTACTCATTTTATTTGGCTTACATCTTTATACTCGCTCGCAAATGCATCCTAAAAAAGTTGAGAACGCATCAGATACGAATTTGGTGAAAATTCATTTATATTTTCAGTCTTATTAGCTTTATTTACAATGAGTGTAATTTGGTATGTTGATGACTCAGCAAGTAGATGAATTTCTTTTGCAGTTAAAGTATCAATTTGCGCTAGGCGTTACTAAAGAAGATGAGCTTTACACTCTGCCAAGGTGTGAACGTAATGCGGTTAGCATGTTAAAGCAAATATGTTCAGATCAAACGTCTGAATTTTCCCTGCCAAAGTCTACATGTGAAAAAGCAAAACAGTACTTCAAATAAAAAAGGCTGCGCTTGCAGCCTTTTAAATTAATTTTACGTACTAAGTTTAGAGCTAACTTAAAATTAGCTTAGAAGTTAGCTTAGAAGTAATAACCTAAGTTAATGTTGAAGCGACGTTCTGTGTCGCCATCACCAATAATTGTTCCGCCAATAAATGGCTGGTTACGAGCTTGAATAAAGTCGAAGTAACTAAAGAACCCACCGGCTGCTACGCTCATACCCGTTACGTTCATCCATGTATCTGCGCTATCGTCAGACTTGTCGTAAATAATGCCGTAATCGTTATAAAACTGAATGTCAGTAACCGGACCCCAATCAAGCGAGTAATTGTAAGCTACGTTAAAGTTGGTCATAGTTGCTTTGCTTGATACGGTATCGTAGTAAGCGTATGCAGCAACAGCAAAACGTTCGCTGTTATCATCTAGGTCGTAGTCGTATTCACCGTGTTGAAATTGAATATTCCAGTTGTTAATTGTGCTATCAACATGAAATGCCCATGCACCGTAGTTACCAGCACGATCTTCACCATCATGTAACCCGCCACTCAGTAATGAAAAGCCAATGTCGGTAGTTACATTCTTGCTGTGCTCAATTTGATAAGTCGCACGACCAGCAAATGTATTATATTCGCCAATTGAGCCTGCAGGTTCTGCATAAGTACCTTCGTCAGCTGCACGAGTGCCTACTATGTCGTAAGAGTAGCGATGACTTTTATCTGATGCTGAACCATCTACGCCGCCTAGCTCGTCATTTTTAAAGAAACCTAAGTCTAGCTTCCAGTTGTCTTTAAGCTTACGTTTAACAACTACACCTAAATCAAAGTCATCTTCCAGACCTACGTAATAGTTAGTGCTGAAAAAGTAGCTGTGCGAGTTGTATGGACCATTACCAAAAGGCACGTTTGTTATACCTGCTTGGCCTTCCCAGCCATCGGTAAACTCGTAACCTAAGTAAGCATACTTAACAACGGTCATGTAATCGTAAAAACGAATTTCACCATTTAACGAAATATCGTTAATTTCGCCAGACACATTTAAACGAAAAATATCAAAATCGAAGTCGCCGCCGCGATCTTCATTATCATCATCGTATGAGTTAATGCTGTAGTTAGCACGGATAGCACCACCAATTTTTATGCCTTCGTCTTTTTTCTCAGGCTCTGCAACAGCAACTACTTGGGTATCTGCTTTTTTGCTAATATCGGCTACTTGCTGTTCATGTTGCTTATTGATTTGTTGCTGTTTTGATTTTTCTTCAACCAACTGATTTTCAAGCAATTGCATTTGTTGCTTTAGTTGTTTTAATTGCGCTTGAAGCGTATCGAGATCTGCTGCATAAGAAGTGCTTGTAACACCACCTAGAACTAGTGCTAGTGTTAATTTTGAGAGTTTAGTCATAATAGCCGCTCTGATTGTGATTAAAAAATAAAAAATTCAAGGCGTAAAAAAACGCCTTACGTTTAGAGTAAGTACAAAAACTATGTATTTTTTTTATTGTTTATTCTTTAGGAGCTTGAGTAAGCGCACCAACTTCTAGTAGGGGTGATGCATCTAATTTATCTGCATCCATCATTGCTGCTACGCGCTGCATTGATGAGAGTAAAAGACTCTGTTCCCATTCAGCTAGTGCAGAGAACTTTTCAATAAAGTGTTCTTGCAATGGCTGAGGTGCTTTTTCAAGTAACTCTTTTCCTTTGTCGGTGAGGTATAAACTCACTCGTCGTTTATCCATTTGACTGCGTACGCGTGTTACTAAATCTCTACTTTCGATTCTGTCGAGAATATTGGTGACGGTTGCAGGGCTTAAATTTACATTTTGGGCAATACGACTGGCTGTTATGCCATCTGTTTGAGAAACTTCCTGCATTATTAGCAGTTGTGGTCCCGTTAAGCCTGCCGTTTTATTAAGTTGCTTAGAATGTAGATCAATTGCACGGATCACTTTACGTAAAGAAACTAATAACTCGTCATATTTTTTCATTTGCTTGTCTCGTCGAAAGAGCGGTGGTTTGCCGTAATCGCGAAATGTTACACATCAAATAAATTGAATTCAAATTATATATTGTATTTAAACCCGATTTTATGGGTTTTTATTAGTTTGAGCTGTAATTAATATCAGCATAATGTATTTGCATATAATTAAATGTTCTTAACAAGTTGTTAGCTAAGATTTGCGCACAGTACGTATGTTGACGCTTATTCGCAAGTTTTAACGGTTAGACTTTAGTATTATTTAATAACAACTGTTAGTACAAAGTAATTGTTTGTAAGTTACCTGTGTAAATATTAATCCGCTATGAATAAATTAATACACAGTGCATTTAGTATAATCAATATTTAGTGCGTATAGTTTATACTTTGAGCATGCTTTATTGTGTGCGTATTAGCACCAAAAATCTTTAGTATCAGTATTATAGGACAAGGTATGAAATTATCGCCATCAGTCAGTATTGAGCACACCGAAACCGGTCTTGAATTCATTAATGTAACGAGTAATTTGTGTGATGCAAAAATATTTTTGCAGGGCGGGCAAATTACCGAGTTTAAGCCTAACGGTAAGGCGCCGCTTATTTGGGTATCACAAAATGAAACTTTTTTAGAAGGTGCCAGTATACGTGGCGGAATCCCTATTTGTTGGCCGTGGTTTGGTACACATGCTAATGATGGTTGGCCCGCTCATGGTTTTGCACGTACAAGTTTATGGCAAGCAGACGAAGTACACGAGTCTGACGAACAAATTACAATAAGCTTAAAGTTACCAATGAAGTTAGTTAACACAACGTATTGGTCGCATCAGTCAGCATTAAAAGTAGAGTTTGTATTAAGCGATAAATTACAGGTTCGTTTAACTACAACTAACTTAGGAAATACGCCATTTAGTTTTACCCAAGCACTGCATACATACTTTCCTACATCGGACATAAAAAATACTCATGTTGATGGTTTGCAAAACGCACAATATGTTGAGTTTGGTGAAGGACCATTTTTGCAAAATGAAATTGTTGGCTTTGAACGCGAAACCGACATGGTTTATACACAAGCAAGTACAAAGCAAACCATAAACACGCCTGAGGGCGTAATTAGTGTAAGCCGCGAAAATTCAAGTTCGTGTGTACTTTGGAACCCGTGGATTGAAAAATCAAAACGTTTATCTAACTTTGCTGATGATGAATATAAAACAATGGTGTGTTTAGAGGCTGCTAATGTTTTAGATGATGCAGTAACGCTTGAGCCAAAACAAAGCCACACTTTAATAACCACCATTAGTTGGCAAGCTAATAATAATTAAAAGCAGTGAAAGGGACTAATTGTGTTTAACAATCAACAAATAATGGATTTACCAAAGCATAGTGATATTAGCTTTAAGCCTTTGGCAGATAAAGCACTACTGCATACGCAACTTAATTGGCTCGCATTTTACATTCCTTTAATAGGAGTGCTAATTGCTGTTTGTTATTTTAACGAGACTTTTGCTAATAATGCACAAACGTACTTATTAATAGGCGTACCAATTTTAGTAGTTATATCAATGCTGTACAACATGCTGGGTATAAAGCTGCAAGGCGTTGCTGTACGTAGTCATGATATTGTTTTTAAAAAAGGAATTATTTGGCAGCAAGTCACTATATTACCGTTAGCGCGTGTGCAACACATAGAAATACACAGAGGACCAATAGAGCGAAAGCTCGACCTTGCTAGCTTAAAGTTATTTAGTGCTGGTGGCGTAAGTGCTGATTTGCAAATTAGCGGTTTAACCCATGATGATTGTAAAAATATACGTCAGTTTGTACAAAGCTATCGTCAAGAAAACACGTGCCCAGAATTAGAGTTTGCTGATGAATAGCGCAACAACAGATGAGCAAACGCGCACTTTGCATTGGCAAAAGGTATCGTCTTGGGCGCTTTTATATTTTGTAGTGCACTTTAGTGTGCGATTTATAAAGGATGGCTTACTTAACTTATTACCAATGCTTGTTGTGTTTGTTACACAGGTTGAAAACAAGCTGTTTTGGGCGCAAGTAGCGGGCGCAATTGCCTTGGTTTCGTTACTTGTTTACTCATTTTTATATTTTTTAAATTTTCGGTTTTGTATAAGTGACGAGAACGAAATACTGCTTAAAAAAGGTGTATTTAAAAAAGAGCGAATTACCCTTAGTTTTGCTCGCGTTCAAAATGTAAATGTTGCTGAGCCGTTTTACTTTATCCCCGTAAATTTAGTTAATTGTATTGTTGATGCCGCCGGTAGTGTGTCGCAGGAGGTTGTTTTACCTGGGCTGACAAAAGACTATGCACAGCAGATTCGCAAACAAATTTTTGCTTTTAAAGCGCAACAACAAGAAACAAAACTCGATGAGCAAAGCGAAACAGATATTACCGAAAACAGTCTGCGCATTAGTAACAAAGAAATAGCCAAGTTTGGTTTAATGTCTAACATGGCAATATTAGCTATTGCAGCGCTTGCTCCGTTTATAAATATGCTCATCGACTTTTTAGAAAAAGAAATAGTATCTAAAGTTGAGGGATTTTATCAGCAAGAGCTTGGCATAATGGCAAATGCAGCTACGTTTGCGATGATCACTCTTATTGCCATGTTAGTTTTAATGGCTGTTATGCTTTCGGTGACTATGTCGCTTATTCGTTTTTATAACTTTGAACTTTACTTTAAAGGTCAAAAGTTTAAGCGTATTGCTGGGTTGTTAGAACGCCATCAGTTATCCATGAGTATGGATAAGGTGCAGTCTATTGTTATAAAGCAAAATTTAATGGGGCGGATATTAAAGCGATTTACCGTTGAATGTTTACAAGCGAGTAGTGGTGGTGCGATTGCAGGTGTTGCAGCTAAAAAAAATAAGCAAACACTCGTATTACCAGTACTAAGCGCCGAGAAAGTAGATAGCGTGTGCCAATGGATTTACCCGTGGTTTAATAGTAAAAAACTCGCTTTTAAGCGCGCAGAGCGAGCGCTTTTGTATAAAAACTTAGCTTTTTATGCATTATTTCCCAGTGCATTAGTGTTTGGTTTTTGTTTTATTACCGAAACTAACAGCTTGATTAGCCTTGGCGTACTTGCTGTTTTTTCTGGCTTAGTGATCTTGTCGTATCAACGTTATGGCTATTATTTACATGAAGATAATGGTCGATTTTATATGGTTGTACGCAAGGGTATGATTGGTGTGCATTATCGTGTTTTTGAGCTTTATAAAGCGCAAAGTGCACGCGGTATAAGTACGTATTTAATGCGTAAATCAGGCTTAAAAAGCTTATACATACAACTTGCTTCAGGCTTTGCATTTATGCCTTATATAAAGCAACAAGATGCTGACTTTATTATTGATTTTACAATTAAGCAGATTGAGTCAGATACCCGCAGCTGGATGTAATACCTCTCTTCATTAAAAAACAAGGCATGTGTAAATACACATTTGCACATGCTTTATTACACTTTCTTACTGCCCATGAAAGACATTTAATAATACCCTAGATGGTATTAAGGAATTATTTTAGGGACACTCATGAAAAAAACACTTATCGCTTCTGCTTTATTACTCTCTGCACCAAGCTTTGCCGCTGATTGGCAAACTATTCATACCGAACACTTTAATATTCACTATAGTATTGAGCATACTGACTTTGCTAAATCGAGCGCAATAGAGCTTGAAATAGTGCGTACTAAAGTGCTTGAGCAGCAAAACCGAGCACTCGATAAAACAGTTGATGTAGTGGTGTTTGATCCCTTAAATGCAGCCAATGGCTTTGCGCTACCTACCTCAAATAATCCTGTAATGGCGCTTTTTACAACCCCACCACAATCCGATACAGTTATATCAAACAGCGCTGGCTGGCAGCAATTACTTATACTGCATGAATATATTCATTTAGTGCATTTAGCACAGCCTACACGTAACGATTGGCAGCAAAAAGTACGTGGCATATGGGATTTATACGACTTAACCTACAGCAATACACCACGCTGGGTAGCCGAAGGTTATGCCACGTTAATTGAGTCTAAAATGACGGGGCGTGGGCGTTTGTTTGATAACTACTCTGAGTCAATACTGCAAGAATTTGCTCAACAGGGCGCACTGCCAACCTATGGGCAGTTAAATGGCGAACAGGGCTTTATGGGCGGCTCAATGGCGTATTTAATGGGGAGTCGCTTTTTAAATTGGTTAGAGAAAAACTATTCAGAGCAAACACTTGATAGCGTTTGGACGCGAATGCAGGGCGTAAAAACGCGTGATTTTGATGAGGCATTTAGCGGTGTGTTTGGGCAAAGTGCAGCCAAGCTATATCGCCGATTTATAGCTGAATATACCTATAAAGCAATGCAAATAGAGCAAGGAGAGCCGCTACTTAATAGTGAGCTTTGGCTTGAGCTTAACTTATATGCAAGCAATCCTGCTCTTTCAAAGGATGGGAGTAAAATTGCAATTGTTGAGCGAGATAAAGAGAGTAATACCAAGCTCATAATTTACAGCACTGATGACAACATTAAAGCGCAAGAGGAGTTTACTAAAGCGCAAAAAGAGCTACTCGAAAACGATGCACAAGACATCCCCGATACAGCGCCAAGTGTATTTAAGCGTGAACAAAAACAAGTGCTTAATCAAATTAACCGAGCCGGTATTGCAAACCCGCAATGGGTAAATAACACAACGTTATATTTTAATGCGTACAGCAATGAAGAGTCGGGTATTTATAACAAAGTGTCTGACATATTTAGCTATAACACTGAGACTGGTAATGTTGAACAGCTTACCGAGCTTGCTGGTATACGCCGCTTTAACGTAACCAGTAACGGCGAAACCTTATATGGCGAGCAAATAAGAGACGGCTACTCTGAATTAGTAAAAGTTGATCTCAATACGCAAACCATCATGCCATTATTTACAAAAAGCCTTGAGACAACTTACGATTACCCAATTCTCAGCCCTGATGAGACTAAGTTAGCTTATTTATCAACGTCATTAAATGAAAACTGGCAGTTGTATATACAAGACATAAGCGGCGAACAACAGCTATCGGTACCTATGCCAAACGGGTATCAATATTTAAGTCAGCCGAGCTTTAGTCTTAATGGCGAGTCACTTTACTTTGTTGCAGGTTTAAATAGCGCCACCGATATTTATAACTACAACATAGAGAGTAAAACACTCACCAAGTTAACCCAAGGACAAGAGGCAGTTGCCCACCCAATTGAAATGGCTGATGGCTCGTTGCTCTATTTTTCGATAACCGCAGATGGACCAAATGTAAAAACACTGCCAAAAGCTATAAATAGCACTGTAGTTACAGAGTTTGCAGCTAACAAAGAAGCACCGTTGCTAATAGTAAACGAATATACACTTCCAAAAGCTAAAATATATACGCACGAAACTACAGAGCAAACAAATTACAACGTACTCGACCAGCACGCTACTTTCGCGATTGGCTCTCAGTATTATTCGGCTTCAACAAGTTTGTTAGATTTAAGCATTAAAAGTAGCGACTTATTAAAACAGCTCGACCTGCAAGCGGGGTATAGCACTGATTTACACGACGGAGCACTGCACGGTGGTTATGTGCAGGCAAAATATAATGCGCTTGATGTAAAACTGAAACTAGCATTGTTTGACTACAACTTAAATACATCGCGCCAGTACCAAGCAAGTTTAAATGCCGACATAGATGCCCTTGGTGGTTTTGCCGCAATAAGTTACCCAGTTAAATTTGGGCAGCTAAGTGTCACGCCAGAGCTTGCCTACAATTACACTGATTATAAGCAAAGCCATAAAAATTGGGCGCGTTTAGGCGTTGCTCAAAATTGGCAATATGATCGTCAAGACTTTGCAATAGGCCAAAGTATTTATGCGAATTGGTACGATGGCAGCACCAAAAATAATAATTGGCAAGGTTACGATTTAGCCGCCCAAATTTTTGGTAAAGCGTTTGGTATTCCTCTTTATGCAAACTTTGATCAAAAGCAACGTGACGACAGCAGCCTTGCATTAGGTGGCTTTAGCTCAAACCTTATTAATCAGCAGCAAAGTAGTGATTATGTACTTTCATCGGAGCTACCTTTTTACAGCGCAACTGCGAAGCGCTATCAAGGTTACGGTGGCGGCTTTAGCTTTAAAGAAGGCATGCCGTGGTTTTATTACAAGCAACACCAACTCGATGATGTTGTATATGCACAAAGTTACGGCTTAAAGCACCAAGGTAATTTTAGTTTTGGAATGGGCCCTGCGGGTGTAAACGATTTAACATTTAATATGGGGCTTTCGCGAGTAGAAGGCGATAGTTTTGAAGATGAAATGCGAGCGTGGTTAAGCTTTTATTATTCACTTTAACGTTTAAAGTTAACCACGGTTTGGCTAAGTTATTTGTCCATTTGTAACGACAATAACTTAGCCTGATATACATTAAGTTTTTGATTATCACGTTCTAGCTCGATTGCTTTTTCAAGTAAGGTTTGAGTTTGTTTAGCATTACCCTGTTGATAGCGAATTTTAGCGAGTTCTAAATATAATTCTGCGATATACGGCGCTTTGGTAATAGCTTGCTCGAGGTGGTTTTTTGCTTTATTTATTTGCCCTAGCTGTAAATCGTTTTTAGCGATTACAAGCAGTTCATAAGGGTCGCTCTCTTTATTAACTAATCGCTTAGTTAATTTTTCTGCGAGTTCATTTTTCCCCAACTGTTTTGCCAACAATTTATAATTACTAAGCAGGTTAATACTAGGTGCTTTGTTATCGAGTGCTGTTTGATAAATTATCTCTGCATTTATTAGGTCGCCAGCACGGCGATGTAAAATTCCCGCCATGTTAAATAACTCAGGGTCATTAGGAGTGTATTTGTTTGCTTGTAAAATAAGTGAGTAGGCAGTATCGAGCTGTTCTTCTGCTAATGCCGTAGCAGCTAAATTACTATAAAACTTAGAAACTAAATCGTTGTAATCGGCACTGCCTGAATAAAAACTACCACGACTAGGAAAGTAGTCAATTAAAGTACCCACTCTAAAAATATCAATAATATTATCATCTTCTTTTGGTGCATATACTTTTGTTTTAAAATGGTTAGCTACATAAACAAGGTTACTTTCTTTTGCATACACAGGCTCGCTAGTTACTTCTTGAAAGCTGGTTTCTAAGCCAAGCGTTTGTGCATAGCTTTGTGTTAAAACGGCTAAACTTATGCAGTTACCTTGAGAAAGATTTAAAGTTTGAGCTGAAGTAAGTGTATCGCCATGGTATTTAAAATTAGCTAAGTGGTTTTCGAGGTAGTTGAAAATAATGCGGTCATCACGGATATGAGATTGCCTTTGATTTTTGGCATAGGCTAATAACTTTTCTTTTTCAGCGGTTGGCAACTCAAAAATACTGTGCTCAGAAAGGGTATCTAGCTTGTTAAACAAAGAGTGATTAAATAGCTGTTCAAGCTGTATTTTTTGCTCTACTTGCTGAACTTTGGTTGTGTTACATCCAACTAAACATAAAAAAGTAATACAGACTGCTATTTTGTAAAACATCATAAATCCACTCCATTGTTAAATTTTACATTACAATGAGGTGGGTTTTTAATCAAGTATTTGCTGAGTGGCGCTTATTAGAGCGATTTTTTTGTGACTGTTTTTTACGTTTTCGGCGAGTAAACCATAAATAAAAGCCCGTGCCGGCTANAAGCCAATTACGCACCACAGTATTTTACTAATAAGCCCTGCAAAGTAGCCAAAGTGAAGCTTTCTAAAGCTATCAATTACTTGCCAGCCAACACCTACTTCACGAATATCCCAGTTAGTTAAATGTTCGCCTGTTTGCTTATCGTAGCTAACCGTATTGGCATATTCGCTCGCAAGCGGGTTGGTTGTATCTACTTCGCCAAATAAAGTAATGTTTTCGTCAGGCTCGAGTGGCATAACTAAAAACGTGCCGTTAAAAGTGGGTATTTGGTTTTTACTATCGTCTAGTATGTGTTGAAAAGAAATATCGCTACTGTGTAAGTTTTTGGTTAGTACAAAGTGTTCTTCTTCAGCGTGTTCAATAACTTCGTGATACCACACCGCCCAGTTAAAGTAGCCACCTGTAATAGCTAAAATAATAATGATGGGAGATCCTATAACCCCCGTCATTTTATGAATGTCGCTAAGTACTATTTGTAGTGTTGCACGCCAGCGCACACTAAATAGACGCTGCCAAAATTTACGATAAATAATAAGCCCAGTAATACCTAATACCAATAAAAACAATGCAAAAAAGAAGCCTAAAACAGTGCCTGTTTGCCCTGGTAAGTTTTTAAAGTCGTTAAGCAAAAAGGTGTAATGCAGTTCTAAAAACCAATCAGTAAAATAATGGCTGGTACCTACAGGCTCAGACAGAATGTCACCCGTATACTGGTTTAAATGAAACTTATACCATTGCTCTGTCCCGCGTTTAACTAAGTAAACCCGATCCGCAGTATCATCGTTAAATATTTCCCAACTACCTACTACATACTCTGGGTAAGTATGCTCTGTTTTAGCAATTAATTTATCGATTGGCATACGCTCTGGTAATGCTTTTACAACAAAGTGACTGCTTGGCATAAGCAAGCCATCTATTTCACTTTTAAAAACTAATACACTGCCAGTAATGCTAATAACAATCAGCGGAATAATTGCTGTAAGAGCGACCCAACTGTGAATTTTAAAAAGAGTTTTTCTCATAGATAGCTTTATACGTAGTAGTTAATGTTTTGCGCATGATAACAACTATCATTTTTATTTAAAAGTTGGTGTTATAACTTTCAATAAAACCTACTAACTGTGAACTTAATTCCACGCTTTTGTATACCCAACTTGCCAGTACCCAAAACAAGAGTTTGCTATTTAGTTGAGTTAAATTTGCTCCGCTTTACAATGCCGCGCTCATGGTAAAAACCTTTTAAAACAAATGTTTGATAAAAGCTTTTATTTGTATTTTTAATTAACAGTTATTTAACGAACGAGGTTGTTTTGGCGCATTATTTGCCTATATTGTCTTCATTTATTTTGGTGTTTAGTTTTTTACCATTATTAAATAAAATTCGAAAAAATCGTAGTGTCTCAGGTTTATCACTATTAATGATGACATTTGGGTTGGCGCAGAGCCTTTACTTTATAACTTACAATATTTACTTTGAGCGTTTTTATATTGCATTACCATTTTTTGTAACGGGTGCATTAAGCGGGCTTATTTTGTATTTTTTTGCACGTTTCAACGCAGCTCCACGAGAGCGTGTGCAGTTGGTTACCATGTTAGGTTTTTCGTTACTGCCTTTTTCGCTGCTTTTAAATTCTAATCTTGATACTGCAACAGTGTTAAATGCTTTAACTTATGTAGGGCTTGTGATGAGTTCGGTACGAGTTATGCCGCAAACTTATAAAACTCTGCGTACGGGTAATGTGAGTAATTTAAGCGCACGCTATTTTAGCTTACAGTTTATTGCAGGTATTTGTGGTTTAATTGTTGAGCTTACAGCTGCTGTACCAAGTACGGCGCACTTACTTATGTTTATTATGCTATTGCTTACCAATGCGGTGCAATT
Source organism: Pseudoalteromonas sp. TB64 (assembly GCF_000498095.1). Classification (GTDB taxonomy): domain Bacteria; phylum Pseudomonadota; class Gammaproteobacteria; order Enterobacterales; family Alteromonadaceae; genus Pseudoalteromonas. Next base: position 76,754 of record NZ_AUTQ01000073.1, on the reverse strand, counting down.
TGGTTGCATGCAATATTATAGAATGCGACCAGCAATTATTTAAACGCTACTTTCATTCCTATTTAGCTTTGTTTATGGCAAATTACTTTATCTAATAAAAGGATAAAGTATGAATTGGAATCAGTTTGGGTATTTCTGTCGTGTTTATAGCTCTAAAACACTCAGTGCAGAGCAAAAAGTTGAATTAAGTACGCAGTCACATTTAAATGTTTATACCAATAGCGGTATGGACGGTAAATTAGCACATGATTTAGTGACGCAAATTGCATCTCAAGATGAAGCAACGTCGCAAAAACAAGCTACGCATTATCAATGTTTACCAGAGTTAGTTGATGAATTTAAGTTTGAGTCTAAGGGTTGGCTTGGTTACTTAACTATTGTGTTTGTTATTTATGTTTTATCCTCTTTGTTGTATCAGTCTTTTGTTGTGCCTACTTTTGTAGAGATATATAGCACGCACACAGTTTCTTTAAATCATGTATTTGATGATTATTTTACTTATTGGTATGTGCCAATCATTTTATTGGTTTTATTATTAAGTATTATTTTTACAGTTATTTTAAAGCTTAAAAAAGCGAGTGCTCTAACAGAGCTACAGCCTTTTTCAGGTTTATTTAAAGTCCTCATTCCTCGCCAATTAATTAATAAATACAACTCTTTAATTACCACGTTATTATTTCCAAGTAATTATAAAGAAGGTGTTAAAGCTTCTACACCCCAAACCGAGCATTTAGCCAAATGCGAGTTGTTAGGTTTAGAAACACAAAAAGAATTTAAAGCGTTATTAAAGCAGCAGTTAAAATTACTTAATGCGCATATTAAAAGCTATATAAATAAGCTCGTTATTATTTATGGTTTAGTCATTGTTGTGTCTATTTACCTGTTTGTTAAAGCGGCTTATCAACCAATATTTATGCTAGGAGATATGTTATGAAAACGAAAGGATTTACGTTAATAGAGTTGATGGTGGTGGTATCTATTATTGGTGTTTTAGCTGCGGTTGCTCTACCTCAGTACAGTAAGTATATGCAAAAAGCAGAACTTGTTGACCCACTTGCAATGGCTGCNCTGCCATTCGAGAAGACGTTACTGTTTATTATCTTGAAAATAGACGCTTTCCAGCAAGTAATGAGCAAGCGGGTGTGCCTGCAAGTAAGTTCTTAATTGGTAATAGAGTGACGGGCATCACAGTCGATAATGGCGCGATTCATATTAGCCTCGGCAATAAAGCCTCACAGCCCTTGCAAAATACAGTTTTAACATTCAGACCAGCAGTAGTAACAGGAAGCCCTACAAGTCCAATTGCATGGTTATGTGGATTTGACGAACCAGTAACTGGCATGCAAGCAGTTGGCGAAAACAGAACAACAGTACCAAAAGACATTTTACCTTCAGCGTGTATATAAAATAGTTTAGGGGATTAAAATGCAATTAACTATTCATCAAATTGATGCATTTACGAGTGAGTTGTTTAAAGGTAATTATGCGGCAGTGATCCCACTTGAATCGTGGTTAAGTAACGATTTAATGCTAAAGATTGGCGCTGAAAATAACGTATCTGAAACTGCTTTTACCTGCCAGCAAGACGATGGCAGTTTTGTTATTCGCTGGTTTTCACCGTTAATGGAAATAGATTTTTGTGGTCATGCCACACTTGCGGCAGCCTATGTTTTATGTGAAGAGTATAAAACATCGCAAATTCGCTTTATTGCTGATGCGGTGGGTGAGCTAATCGTTAATAAAAACGCTGACGGTAGCTTTGCAATGACCTTTCCTAAACAAGCACCAGTTGAGTTACAAAATGTACCGCAGCAATTGCTTGATGGCTTGTCTATACAACCGAGTAAAGTACTTAAAAATCGTCAAGCTTACTTTGCTATTTACGAAAGCGCTGATCAAATAATTGAATTAACAACTAACTCTGAACTTTTAAAAACACTTCATCCACTGGATGTAGTGGCTACAGCACCTAGTGATGATTACGATTTTATATCTCGTTATTTTTGGCCCGCAAGCGGTGGCGACGAAGATTATGTAACAGGCTCTATTCATACGGGGTTAGCCCCTTTTTGGGCGCAGAAATTAGGAAAAACTACGTTAAGTGCTTATCAAGCTTCAAGCAGAGGCGGGCAGTTAAGCTGTGAAGTGGGTGATACAACGGTAACTTTAACCGGACATGCTGTAAGGTATTTAAAAGGCACTATTTATATTTGATTTTTAAATCTCGCTCTATAAAAAAGGCCACGTTTAACGTGGCCTTTTTGCTCAATTTTAGAAGTTACTTACGCTTCTAACGCTTTTGCAATTAAACGGTCAATATATTTTTTATGCGCTTTAGTTGCTGTATCAGCTCCCCACGCCACACTAGTATCGGCTATTTGAGTTAGCTGATATAACGCCGCTGTTTTAGCTAAGTTATCGTATTTACTTGCTCTGCCAAGACCTGCAATCGCGATTAGCTGATTCACATACTCTATTTGTAAGTTGTGGCTAATAGAGTTTGCGTCTTTGCTTTTTACAAAAATGTTGGCGGTTAAATCTTCCATAAACTGAGTTAGGCTATATTCGTTACCGTACAAAGCTGTGTCAGAAATACGCAGCAATACGGCTGGGTGTAATAGCTGCGCAAGTACAGATTTTTGCATACCTAAAATCATTTTGTGTGCTTTAGGGTCTTCATTTTTACCAAAGTGATTAAAGCCACGACGTTGCAGTTGTAAGTAGCTGTATAGAGGTTGCATGTTTTGCAGTACGTCTGGTGCAAATACAAACTTGGCTAATATATCCATCGCTTGTGTTTGACGCTCAAGCGATACCGGTGTAAATGGTTTATCTGCGTTTGTATCACCTACTACAGCCCGCTCAACGTACACACCACCAATCTGTCGAGAAACAACATTTGCTTGAGCTCTATACTGACCAAATAAGGTATTAGCAGAGGTAACAAGTTGTTGGTAAGACTCACCTTTAACCGTTGCTTTATCTTTTAGCTCAGTAAATAGTTTATTAATTAGCGCCATACGATCTGCGCCATAGGCCGCAGGGTTTGACGACAAATCACCAATCATTACACGTGGATCGATATGGCGACCTGGTGCGCGCATATCGTCTGCATCGTTACCAAAGGCAAGGGCGTGTTCACTTGATCGAGCAAGTATTTTTTCAAGTCTAGCTTGCTCAGCAGCTTCATCTGCAAGCGCTACGCTGTAGCCATAGTTAATTGCCCAATCATCGTAAGGACCAGGTTTTGTCTGAAAAATATCACCTTGCTGCATACCAATTGGGGCAATGTTAGCCGGTGCATAATCCATAACAGAACCGGTTACTATGCCTTGGGTTTTGTTTTTATCGTGTACTTCTTTTTCATCCCACAAAATTGATGATTTCATATTGTGGTTAAGACCTAAAGTATGACCAACTTCGTGAAGTACCAATTGCGTTAGACCTTGGCGAAGCATTTCTTTATCTTCAATTTTGTCGCCGCTAGCAAGGCCTTTGGCAAGCATTAGATTTTGTTGAATCTCATGCCCTAGTGAGCAATTTAGCTCGCCGGTATTTGTTGTTTCACCGTGGCTCATTGTTCCTTGTGTGAAAAGTGTGTCGTAAATCCAGCGGTTTTTCATAAATACAAACTCAAGCATAATGTCTGAACCCAGTATTTCGCCAGTTAATGGGTTAGCAAGTGCTGGTCCGTATCCGCCAAATGGAGGTTTAGGTGATGAAGTCCAACGCAGTACGTTGTAATTAATATCGCCCGCATCCCAATCTGCATCATCTGGTTGTACTCTTACCTCTAAGGCATTTTTAAAACCGGCTTTTTCAAAAGAAGTATTCCATGTTAAAACAGCGTCACGAATAGTATTGCGCCACTCAATTGGTGTGGTGTTTTCTATCCACCAAGTAATTGGTTTTACTGGTTCTGAAAGCGCTGCATTTGGGTCTTTCTTTTGTAGATCCCAACGTTTTATAACATCTTGATAAGGTGCCCAATCGGTAGATGTCATTTGATCAAATTGATTTGTGAAATAACCAATGCGAGCATCATCCATACGGGGTGCATAGTTGTTGCTAGGTAGAGCAACAAACGAGTGTTGTACTTTTACCGATACGCTACGCGGATCGCTTACTGCATTTGAGCCGCGTACAGTTGGACTTGGGTTAGTAAATACATAATCAACAACCACATCTAAGTTATTAGGATATGGACGCTGTTTAATAATGCGTGATTTTTTATCGTCTAACTTACCGACTTTAAAGCGCTTTTTAGCATTTTTATCGGCAGGGTTTGGTGTAGGCGATACTTTATGAAGCGCTTCGCTTAAAAATAGCTTATTTACATTGAATGCTATTTTACCGTCTTCTTCTTTTTCTATTTTAATACTCGCAAGTACCGCTTCACTAATATTGGCATCACTCGCTTTTGAAATGGCACTGTTTTCGTCAAATTTATAACGAGGTGTTTTGCTAATAATATCGATACGATCAAAGTATTTTCTAAATTCAATTAACTTAGTTTCACGGTACGAACCGCGATAATGGCCTGCATCTGTAACGCCATCAACAGTATGAGCAAAATATACAAACGGTGTATTAAGTTGGGACTCGTTAATCACCATAAGGTGCTTACCGGTTTTTTCGTCTTGATAAAGGCTAAATATACCGGCAAATTCGGTTTGCCCTTTAATCATTTCACTAAGAGTTTTTTGTTCTTTATCTTCTTTTTTATCGGCTGCAAATGCATGACAGCTAAGCGCTAAACTAAGTGCAAGCGTAATTGTAGTTAACTTCATTTTGAGACTTTTAATATTTGTTAATATAATTGGACTGTACGTAAATTAATATTATTTAACACAGCTACGCGATGAAATTCGATGCATTTACCTTAACCAGCTGATTTAAATAAATAAAAGTTTGTAACAAAATATAACTAACAGATTAAATTACAGACATTTATTTTTACTGCGCAATTATTAAGATGATTTAAGTTATAACTGCAACAGTTGCTTACAAATGTCACCTTAATGTTTCATTTAGCTCTGTTATTATAACGTTAATAGAATTTTAGGGATAATAAGGTATGCAAACAAATTTACTTAAATGGGTTTTTCCATTTGTAGCGCTAGTTGTTGGTGTTGTTGGCTTTATGGGAATAAATGCCATTGCACAAGAGCCAGAAAAAAAAGAAGTAATTGATACTCGTCCAACGGTGCAAGTTGAGCCTGTGACTGCAAACGATCACCAAGTTATTATAAATAGTTACGGCGAAGTTAAGCCTCTTGAAAATACACAGCTTTCGGCGCAGGTGTCGGGCGAGGNGTGGCGTAGTTGCTCGTGGGGAGACGCTATTTACTATCGAAAAAGATAACTATGAAGCTGCCGTGCTTGTTGCTGAGGCAGAAATTGCTCGCGCGCAAGCAGGCTTAATAGAAGAGCAAGCGCAAGCGCAAGTAGCGGAGGACGAAGCAAAGCGTTTTCCAAGTAAAGCGCGTACAGATTTATTTTTACGTAAACCTCAAGTATTAAGTGCACAGGCATCTGTTAAGTCGGCGCAAGCTGCATTAAAACGTGCACAGCGTGACTTAGATAATTGTGATGTTACAGCCCCTTACGATGCTTTAGTTATTAGCCGTAATGTAGGTGTTGGGCAGTACGTAACTATAGGTTCGCAAGTTGCTGAGCTAAACAATATTGAAACCGCAGAAGTGATTATTCCTATTGCAGGGTTTGATAGCGTATTTTTACCAAAACGAATTAAAGGCATTAAAGCTACTGTTGTTCAAAAAGGCTTAAATAGTTTTACCCGAGAAGGGGTAATTGACCGTGATTTAGGGATTATTGATAACGCTACGCGTATGACTAGTTTGGTAGTGCGTATAGAGGACCCGTATGGACTTAAAAATAAGCAACCAACAGTTAAGTTTGGTAGTTACGTTCAGGTAAATTTTGCAGGATCAATACTTAATAATATTTACCGTTTACCGCAAGAGTTAGTTAATAACAAAACTGTATGGATAGTTAATGAAGAGCAACAGCTTGAACCACGAAAGGTAACCGTTATTCGTGAAGAAGGTGAGTATTTTTATATCAGTGGTGGTTTACAAGCGGATGATAAGTTAGTTATCACTTTGCCAGAATATCCGCAAAAAGGCATGGCTGTAAAAATCGTTGGTACTCAAAATACTAAAAAAATAGATGCACCAAAAAGTGCCGCCACTGAAGAACTATAAGGGTAGATTGAGTTATGAATAACACTGAACTACCAAATACAGCGCCAAAAGCTGAAAAGCAAACGGGTATTATTGCTTACTTTGCTAATAACTCAGTAGCTGCAAATTTAATGATGTTTTTCATCATTGTAATGGGATTGATAAGTTACTTTACGATTCAGCGACAAATGTTCCCTAACATAGAAGTTAACTACATTAATATTGAAGCTAATTATCCTGGTGCTTCACCACAAGAAATCGAAGAAAGTATACTTATTAAAGTTGAAGAATCATTAAAAGATATAACAGAGATTAAAAAAGGTGTGTATCGCGCATTTAGAAACAGCGGTAGAGCTAGCCTTGAAATTAATACCGATGCCGAGCTAACCGACGTGCTTGATAAGGTAAAGTTGCGTATTGATGGTATTGCTACTTTTCCCTCAGGTATGGAACCGGTCACCATAAGTCAGATTGAGTTTCGTCAAGACGTAATTGGTATGACTTTGGTGGCTGATTTACCCTTAATTGAACTAAAGCCTATAGCAAATCAAGTAGAAGATGAATTACTACAGTTATCTAATGTATCGTTGGTGGTAAACGATGTACCGCTTGATGAAATTGCTATTGAGATAGAGCCAGATACGCTACGCCAATATAATTTAACACTCAGTGATGTAATGAATGCAGTGCGTCGTCACTCTGCTAACTTTTCGGCGGGGCAATTAAAAACAGACGCAGGTATTATTTCTGTTCGAGTAGAAAATCAGTTTTACTCTGGTGAAGAGTTTAGACAAATTCCGGTAAAAATTGGTGCTAATGGCGCTAAGGTATTACTGCAAGATATTGCGATAATTAAAGACCAATTTACTGAAGGGGAGCGCTACTTTAAATTTAACGGTGAAAATGCAGTTTATTTATCGGTAAAAGCAACGGAAGAGCAAAGTATTATCCCCGTGGCTGATTCAGTGAAAGCGTATATTGATCAAAAAAATAAAGCGTTACCACCGGGAGTGCGTCTAGAGCCGTTGATGGACTTTACCTACTACCTAAATGCACGTTTAGATATGATGAAAGCTAACCTATTTCAAGGCGCTATTTTGGTCGCAATTATGCTATCAATCTTTTTACGCTTTAAATTGGCGCTTTGGGTAATGATTGGCTTACCGGTGTGCTTTTTGGGCGCGATGATGATGATGCCATTGTTTGGTGTGACGATTAATATTGTGTCTTTATTTGCATTTATTATGGTGCTAGGGATTGTGGTGGACGATGCCATTGTCATAGGCGAAAGCGCCTACACCGAAATAGAGAAAAAAGGTGGCGGTGTTGTTAATGTGGTCAATGGGGCAAAGCGTGTAGCGACTCCAGCTACTTTTGGTGTACTTACAACCATAGCTGTGTTTGCACCATTTACGCTTTCTAGCGGTCCTGAAAGTGCTTTATTCTACGGTATTTCGGTAGTTGTTATTCTGTGCTTAATTTTCAGCCTTATTGAATCGAAATTAATTTTACCAGCGCATATTGCACATACGCATTTTTCACCGATTAAACCCGACGGTTGGCGTGCGCGTTTTAATAATCGTTTTTTTGGTTTTGTTAATGGTCCTTACAAACAATTTATAGTGAATTGCATAGAGTGGCGCTGGACAGTTATGTTTGGTTTTATTGCGCTGTTAATCTTAACTTTTGGTTTGATTTCATCAGGTCAAGTTCGTACGATCCCTTCGCCTAAGGTACCCCACGATTTCCCTCAAATTAATCTAGAAATGAATGATAATGTGTCAGACATTCAAACCATTAACGCGATTCGTGAAATTGAAGCTATGGTGCTAGAGGTTGATAGAGAAACAGAGCGTAAAGAAGGCCAGAAAATGGTGCGTGATGTACTGGTGTTTAATCAAGGTCGTACTGAGGCGCAATTACTCGCGCCATTAGTAGATGAAGATTTACGTTTATATAATGCATTTGAGCTGTCTCGACGCTGGCGTGAAGCGATGCCAGATATCGCAGGTGTTAAATCACTAACTATTCAAGATGATGTTGGTGCTGGAGGCGGTGGTAGTGATGGCGAGTTTGGCTATTTATTATATGGATCAGATATCGATACGCTTAATAATGCGGGTCGTCGTTTTATACAGTTATTACAACAGCAGAAAGGTTTGTTTGATATTAGCTCAACTATCGACCCAGCAAGCAAAGAAATACAAATGAGCTTAAAGCCTGTTGCTTACGACTTAGGTTTAGACTTAGCGGCGATAGCGAATCAAATTGGGGCAAGTTTTTATGGTGGCGAAGCGCAGCGTGTTATTCGTCGTGGTGAAGAAGTACGCGTAATGGTGCGTTACCCTAAGCTCACTCGTGAAGCATTTTCATCGCTTAAGCATGCGGTTGTTACAACACCACAAGGCAGAGAGGTTTTATTAGGAGATGTGGTTGAGCTGACAGAAACACCTGGTATTAGCTATATTCGTCGAGAAGGTGGTTATCGTACAGTGTACGTTTATGGCAACATTGACGAAGAAGCAATCGAACCGGGTGAGGTGGTTAAACAAGTTAAAGAAAACCTACTTCCACAACTTAAAGAAGAGTACCCAAGTGTTAAGTCTGAATTAGGCGGCGCAATAGAAGAGCAGCAAGCACAAGCAAATGAGCAACAATTGTTTTTTATTGGCGGTATGATTTTAGTTTACATATTATTGGCTGTACCACTTAAAAGTTATTCACAACCTTTAATAGTGATGTCGGTTATTCCATTTAGCCTGACAGGCGCAATTTGGGGGCATTACTGGTTTGGTTTAGACATGAGCTTAATGTCGGGTTTTGGCTTGATTGCTGCTGCTGGAGTAGTTATTAATGACTCGTTGGTAATGACTGACTTTATTAATCAGGCACGCCGCGCAGGCGTTCATACTAAAGATGCCGTAATAGAAGCTGGTTGCGCTCGCTTTAGGCCTATATTACTTACCTCAATTACTACATTTGCAGGTGTACTGCCAATTATGTTTGAAACAAGCTTGCAAGCTAAGTTTGTTATACCTATGGCTGTAGCACTTGGTTTTGCTGTTATGTTTGCAACATTAATAACACTTATATTAGTGCCATGTTTGTACATTATATTAAGTGATATTGGTAAGGTGTTTCCACGCATTTTAGGTGGGATTAGAACTGTATTTAAACGTCGCCCGCAGAAGGTTTCGTTAAACAAATAAAGTACTTGCATAACAAATACAAAAAAAGCACTCAGCGGTTAACGTTGAGTGCTTTTTTATTGTTACTGCTTTAAGTAGTTACAACAATAAAAATTAATCTTTAAATTGTTTATGGCAATCTTTACAGCCTTTAGCCCATGCACCAAATGCTTTACCAATTACGGCTTTATCGCCCGATTGAGCTGCTAACGCTAGCTTATCTGCATTTGCTGCAAAAGCATTCGCTTTTTCAACAAAGGTTGCATTTTCGGCCCAAACAGCAGCAAGTGCAGCTGTGTCGCCTTTATCAGTCCCTTCGTAAAACGCTTCCCATGGCATTTTAGATAAAGCAGCGGCGTTGTTAGCACGCTTTTGAAATTGCTCTGCGTCAAAAGGTACTTTGCCTTTTAGCATTGCGCCCATGTCGCCAATTTGAACTGAAATCATAGAAAATGCTGCTTGGCGGTATTCAATAGCATCGCTTGGCTCTTTAAATGCTGAGTTAGCTGATACGCTAAGCGTACATGTTGCTAATGCTATTGTTGCTAAGATTGTTTTTAATTTCATAGTTTGCCCCTGTTGAAAATTATATTTGTTGATTAAGTATATTGTATCTAACGTCGTTTTTATTCAAGCAAATACGATGGATTTAATTAAAACTTAATCATTAAGACCTATATCAGCAAATATCATCCCTCGGCGCATACTTCTGGTAGCCAAAAATACTTCTCCAAGTAATGAAATAAATGCACATATGAGAAATGCCATTGCTGCAACAAAACAACAAGCAATGGTTACACTTAAATTAATAGACTGAATGTGCGATAAAAATAAAAACATAACAACAGCACACACCAATAGCGCACTTAATACGCTTAAACTAAAAGCGATATGTATAAAACGAGATCGCTTTAATAGTGCTCTAAGTTCGGTAGCTAATGATTTGTTAAAATCGTCGTCTGTATTTACTTTTAGTCTTCGCTCTAGTAGCCGCGCTCGGTCGGTAATTCGCGCCAAGCGATTAGATAAAACACCTAAAGTAGCCGCTATACCAGTGATTAAAAATACCGGAGCAACGGCTGTTTGAATTACTTTAGCCATGGTTAAAATATTTATTACTTCGCTATTCATTACTACCCTTAATCAGTTGAGCTTAAAAGTGACTTATTATATTTACAGAGTACCTGATGTAGGCTTGTTAAGTAAAAAGGAATTACGTTGATTTACTTTACATAGCTTCACAAACTAAATCACAATAAAGGTCATTTATAGGTATATTTAACTACTTAATAAAAAATAAAAACACAATAAGGATTTTGACTGATGAAACATACTCCATTTGCACTTGCTGCATTGTCGCTAGCTATTTTAAGTGGCTGTAATCAAGCCCCAGAAGTAACTCAAAAAAATAATACGCAGGTTAAAGCAACTCAAGTTGCACAAGCTGTTGCGCCTATTGCTAAAAAAGTACCGCATGAAATGACTATTCATGGTGATACACGCATTGATGATTACTATTGGCTACGTGATGACGAGCGTAAAGCACCTGAAGTGATTAACTACTTAGAAGCTGAAAACACATACACTGATGCAATGCTCGCACATACTAAAACGCTGCAAAGCGAATTGTTTGAAGAGCTAAAAGGGCGTATTCAAAAAGACGATGATTCAGTCCCAGTTAAAAACGGTGATTATTTTTACTCATCGCAAACACGTGGCGATAACGAATACACTACTTACTTACGCAGTAGCGATTTTGCAGGTACCGATCAGCAAGTTATTTTAGATGTAAACGAACTTGCTAAAGATCACGATTATTATGCGGTAAGTGGTTTAGATGTAAGCCCTAATGGTAATTTAATGGCTTATGGCGAAGATACTGTTAGCCGTCGTATTTATAGCGTAAAAATAAAAGATTTAACTACCGGTAAATTACTCGAAGACACACTTGAAGGCACCAACGGTGGCATTGTGTGGGCAAACGATAATAAAACTGTTTATTACATTAAAAAAGATTTACAAACTTTATTAGGTTACCAAGTTTATCGTCATACATTAGGCACACCACAAGCTGATGACGAGCTAATTTACGAAGAAACTGATACCAGTTATTACATGGGTATGAGTAAAAGCAAAGACGAGTCAGAAATTTATATTTGGCATAGCAGTACAGCCGCATCTGGCGTATCGGTGTTAAGTGCTGATGATACTAAAGCAATGCCTAAGCGTTTAATTGAGCGCGAAGCAGGGCTTGAATATGATATTTCGAAGCTAGGGAATACTTACTACATTGTCACTAATTTAAATGCTGTAAATTTTCAGCTAATGAAAGTTGATATTGATAAAGCAGGCGACAAAGCTAATTGGCAAAGTGTGATCCCTGCGCGCGATGATATTAAACTCGAAGGCATTGATTTATTTAATGACTACTTAGTTTACCAAGAACGTGAAATGGGCCAGTCAAAATTAATTGCGCGTAATTTAAAAACAGGTAAAGAGTTACCGCTGAGCTTTAACGACAGCGCTTATACAATTGCGGCTTATGGCAATAACGATATAGATAGTAGTACGTTACGTGTTTACTACACAAGCATGACAACTCCTGGTTCATCGTACGATGTAGATTTAGCGACTGGCGATAAAAAACTACTTAAACAACAAGCTGTATTAGGTGATTTTGATGCTGGCAATTACGCGTCAGAGCGTATTTTTATTACAGCACGCGATGGCATAAAAGTACCGGTAAGTTTAGTTTACCGTAAAGATGCGTTTAAAAAAGATGGCACTAACCCGCTACTGCAATATGGTTATGGGTCATACGGTGCAACAATGGATCCAACGTTCTCAAGCTCACGTTTGAGCTTGTTAGACCGTGGTTTTGTATTTGCAATTGCTCATGTACGTGGCTCGCAAATGCTAGGTCGCCCTTGGTACGAAGACGGCAAGCTACTAACTAAAAAGAATACATTTAACGACTTTGTTGACGTAACCAAAGCATTGGTTTCTCAAAAGTATGGCGCAAAAGATGAAATATTTGCGTTAGGTGGCAGTGCTGGTGGCTTATTAATGGGCGCAGTAGCGAACCAAGCGCCTGAGCTTTATAAAGGCATGGTTGCTGCGGTACCGTTTGTAGATGTAGTAACAACGATGCTTGATGCGAGCATTCCGCTTACAACAAATGAATACGGCGAATGGGGTAATCCGAACGAAAAAGCGTATTACGATTACATGCTGTCTTACTCGCCATACGACCAAGTATCTAAGCAAGCGTATCCTAATATGTTGGTAACGACTGGCTTGCACGATTCACAAGTTCAATACTTTGAACCTGCAAAATGGGTTGCTAAGCTGCGTGACTATAAAACTGATGACAATAAGTTACTGTTTAAAATAGATATGGAAGCAGGGCACGGTGGTGCATCGGGTCGCTTTAAGCGCTTAGAAGATACCGCGCTAAACTATGCATTTATGCTTGATTTAGCGGGTATTAAAAAGTAGTTAATCTTTATATTTAAATAGATTTAACTCAATAAGGTGCTTTTTAAGAAAGCACCTTTTTTTGTGGCAAATTAAAGCTAAACATAGTGCCTTTACCAATTTCACTTTGTACGTAAATTTCGCTATCCATCAGTTTTAATAATCCCCTACAAATAGCCAGCCCTAAACCACCTTGCTGACGACCTTCTTTATTTGAGTTGCTTGCCTGATAGTGCGGATCAAAAATAGCACTTAGTTCATCTTGTTTTATGCCTACGCCCGTGTCTGATACATGCACAAATAATTGATTATCGTCACTGCGCTGTACATTTACCGCGATACTGCCGCCGCGAGAAGTATGCCTAATTGCGTTATCTATTAAGTTACTCAACACACGCTCTAATTTAGCTATATCTGCAACCACAGGAAAATCACAAATTGCGGGTTCTACCGATAAACTAATGCCTTTTTTATCAACGGCTAAACTAAATTTTGCCATACAATCGTAAATGAGTTCGCCTAAATTAAAGGTTTCTTTATTTATGTTTATTTCGCCATTTTCTAGGTGAGCAAGCTCAAATATTTGCTCTATGAGTAGCTTTAATTGCCCACAATTATTAAGCGATACCTGTAAGTATTCTTGTTGCTCTTTTTTACTTAGCTGCTCGCCGGACTGGTTTAATACTTCTAAAAAACCTTGCAGTGAAGCAAGCGGTGTACGTAGGTCGTGCGATAAGTGGGTCAGTAACTCTTTGCGTTGTTTATCGCCTTGTTCAAGCGCTTTAAATTGCTCGTTAATACGCGTTAGCATGGCTTGAATACTTCGGCCTAAGCTGTGCACTTCGTTACTTTTTTGCGTTGAATAGTTACTTAGCTTTGTATCGGTAAGGCTGTAATTATTCGCTTCAATATTACTTACATCGCGCGCTAAGCGCTGAATAGGATTAGTAAAAAAGCGCAGTAAAATGAGCATAGCAATGAGTAAAAATGCAAGTGCAGAGCCAAGCCATAAAGCGGCTAGCCATAACTTGTCATTATTTTTTACCGTGCTTAGTGAGGTGTCGTAAGCTTCGCCACCAATAATTACATATAAATAGCCTTGTAACTTATCGTGATTAAATACTGGCGCGGCTGAAAATATTTTTTGTTGCTCTTTATTACGAGGATTATCACCATAAATAGGTGCAGCGCTTGGGTTGTTAATCAGCTTTTTTAAAGGCGTTAAACTAATATGCGTACGTTTAACTTTCCCTGGCTTTGCTGAGTAAGTAAGAATTTTTCCGGTTTCGTCTACAAAATAAAATTCAAACGCAGGACCTAATAACATTAAAGTATGAAAAAGATTTTCAAGCGCTTTGTAGTCGTAAACACCTTCTTTTATTAATGGATTATCTTGTACTAAATGCTCAGCTAGCGCTAAATGTAGGTTTTGTTCGGCGTGGTGTTTTGATGTGAGTTCTAATTGCTTGCTCCAGCCGTAAACAAGGACGCAAATAAAACAAAAAATGACGACTAGCGATATAGCTAATTTTTGATACAAAGATAATTTCATAATAGGTGTCTTAATTGAGTTGGCTAGGGTTTAGTTTGTAACCAACACCCCAAACGGTTTCGATGATAGGCGCTTGTTGGTGTTCTTCTAGCTTGGCACGTAAGCGGTTTATATGTGAATTAACCGTGTGCTCGTAACCACTGTGTTGGTAACCCCATACTTTATCGAGTAATTGCTGACGGCTAAAAACATGATTAGGATGGCGTGCAAAGTAAACGAGTAAATCAAATTCGGTGGCGGTAAGGTTAAGTGCTTGTTTGCCTAAATACACTTGGTGCGAACTAAATTCTATGTTGAGTGAGCCTACATTTAGTGTTTGTTCGCTATCAACGGGGGAGTTGTCGTTATTTTGGCTAGCGAGTAGTTGTGCTCTGTGGCGTAATTGGGTTTTTACTCTGGCTTGTAATTCGCGTGCAAAAAATGGCTTACAAATATAATCATCAGCGCCCATTTCAAGACCAATTACTCTGTCCATATCGCTACTAAGCGCGGTGAGTAAAATTACGGAGGTAGTTGGGTAATGCTCTTTTATTTTTCGGCATAAGCTCAAACCGTCCATTTGCGGTAAATTTATGTCGAGTAAAATAAGCCCATAGGGATGCTTGGCTATTTTTTTTAAGGCAAGTTCTGCGCTTACAACATGATCTACATGTAAGTTAAGCGAAGTAAGTTGTGTGGTAATTAATTTACCTATTTCTCTGTCGTCTTCTACTACTAATATTTTTTCGTGACGCATGTATAACCTCGTAAAAAGGGGGGCATCCATGCTCCCTTACTTCCCCATTACAAGCTGGAACTTTACTGCGTGCGCGTAATTACTATTTTCGATACCGGATTATCAAACTTATGCTCAACACCGAGTACTGATGTTGATAAACCATCTTGATTTGACACAATGCCTGGATGCATTGCAATTATATCGGCAGTATCGTCACGTATTGGATTAAATCCTTCACCGCTAGCGGCAGGTCCTGGCACTGTTTCAGCTGTTTCTGTATTCGCTTCAGTACCTGCATCATAAGCAACGGTAGTACGTGTTATAGAACCACCGACTTCTAATGTAGATACATCTACAAGACTAAGACCGGTAAATGTGTCATTTGTATTCCCAAGCATTGCAGCAAATGACAAATTAAGTGTTTCCAGTGATTCGGCAGAAATAGTAACTGTGGTTGTTTCTCCTGGACCAATACCACCT
The DNA here is from genome assembly GCF_000498095.1 of Pseudoalteromonas sp. TB64. Taxonomy (GTDB): domain Bacteria; phylum Pseudomonadota; class Gammaproteobacteria; order Enterobacterales; family Alteromonadaceae; genus Pseudoalteromonas. Next base: position 61,133 of record NZ_AUTQ01000073.1, on the reverse strand, counting down.
TCAGCAGAAACTGCCGCTAGAGCGTCTTCAAATAATAAGTATTCATCATTCGCGCCACTTTCAGCAAGCATCTCTAAACCTACTGATGCTGGAGCACCAAATGTCCAAGGTGCTTCATCTTCAAAAGCAATCACAGATAGCGGAGATAAGGGTTGCCCTGCGGTTAAATTACTAAAAGTAATAGTAAACTCACTAATTACAGGTTCAACAACAATTGGCTCTTCAATTACAGGCTCTTCAATTATTGGATCGTTGTCGTCGTTATCACTACATGCTGCCAGTGCAGTTGCAAGCATGATAACTAAAGCACTCTTTTTTAAATTATTAATAGATGACATAGTCAATACTCCTACTTAACTGTAACAGTTAACTTAGCTACAGGGTTTAACCATCTGTGTACTGTATTGCTAACGTCGCTATTACCAGCAGTTAAGTCATCGTCGCCTAAATTACCAGGGTGAATATGAACATTGATATTTGTATCGTTACTAACAATACCTGCACCACCAGTACCTGCATCACCACCTGGTGCTGCTGGAATACCTGGTACACCTGGCGCACCAGAACCTTCTACTACTAGTTCATTATTTTGTTCAGTACCGGCATCATATGCATTTAAATAAACAGTATAAGTACCTGCTTCTGTAGGTATTTTCCAGCTATCTAAACCCGCAAAAGCATCGTTAGTAGGTAATAACATTGCTGTAACCGACAGGTAATCGTTACCATCGGTTGTTGTTAATGTGGTCATTGCTGACGTTGCAGGAGTAAGTAAACCACCTGCAGGGTTAGCAGCAATATCGCTACCAGCAGCAGTTGCTTGTGCCATAAGTGCTGCAATATCTCCGCCTTCAGCCATTGCCTGTAGTGCAGATGAAGCTTCTGTTGCAACTTCAAACAGTTTATCTTCAGTGTTATGAGCAGTTATTAGTACGGGTGTAAAGTGCATGCCTTTAGTTAGATTTGTAATTTTTAGGTCTAACTCTGCAGCCATCGTTGATTGGCTAGCTGCTGCTAAAATAGTTGCGATTGTAAATGTAGAAGCTTTCATTATTATTTCCTGTAAGTGATGATTCGAGTTAAGTATTGAATAATCGTTTCCAGAAACTCTCACAAACTTATCACTTTTTTATCACAAGATTTCACGTTGTGATTTTTTTGTAAATACAGTGGTTGATTTGTAGACATTTAGCCAATTAAGAGGCAACATATACAAAACAAAATGGAGAGTGTTATGGAAGAAAATCAAGAAGTTAAACCAGTTAATAAAGATGACCGTACATGGGCAATGCTATGCCATTTAAGTGCGCTTGCAGGGTTTGTTGTGCCATTTGGCTCAATAATAGGACCATTAATAGTGTGGCTTATTAAAAAAGACGAAATGCCAATTGTTGATGAGCATGGTAAAAAAGCACTTAACTTTCAAATAACGATGGCAATCGCGTATTTAGTTTGTTTTTTACTGATTTTTGCAGTGATAGGTTTAATTTTACTGCCTATAGTGGCTATTTTCTCGTTAGTAATGGTTGTAATAGCAAGTATTAAAGCAAATGAAGGTAAGGAGTTTAATTACCCTCTGAGCTTAAATTTAATAAAATAATAACTTAACTTATTATTTTAAAAACCCAGCTAAAGGCTGGGTTTTTACGTTAAAGCACGGCTATGTTGCTGTGGCTTACTTTATAAACGTTAGCAAGAGGGAGCTTTATTAAAGGTAGTAAATTAAAGAGAGTAAATTACCGTTGTTAATTTGGTGTATAGTAAAGGTTAAATTTATTGTTTGGTGCTGTCGTGTGAAAGGATTTCAAATAAGGCATTTTGCATTTATGCTATTACTGCTTTTATGTACAAAAGTTGAGGCTGATAATTCATATTTAGTTGAGTGTCGCAATAGCATGAAAATGCAAACGGCAGAGCTTAGTTTAGTCAATTGCGAGCAGAACTTATCTTCTTTAGATCAACAAAAATTTCCGTTAGTTGCTGCTAAGTTAATGTTGTATCTACATGATATTAATAATGAGCTGGGGAAAGACTCAGTTGCAGAGAATTATTTATCTCAAATAAAAATAAGTAAAATATTTACTCAAAGTACCGAAATACAATATTTGTGGTTCAGAAAAATAGCTACTGATAACTTTTATGATAATGCTTACGAAGAGGCAAAAAATTATTATCAAAGCGCCTTTGAAATTGCAAAAAAAGAAAACAAAATACAATGGCTTGCTAAAAGTTATAACGACTTGGCGAGCATTGCAAAAAAACAAGGTGATTACCCCCAAGCGTTAACTTATTTTCAAAAAAGCTTAGCCTTAAAAGAGGAGTTAGGAAATGACTTTTATACGGCAAACACACTCAGTAATTTAGGGCTAATTTATAAAACGCTAGAGAAATATGATGAGTCACAGCATTACTTTGAATTAGCATTAGAAAAACTGGTTAACTACACCGCTACTCATGATGATTTAAAAGCACTAGAATATTTAGCTCATATTTATCAATCATTAGCGCATATTTACACTATAAATGGTGAATACCAAAAACAGCGATTTTATAGTGAAAAAATAATTGATTATTACCAACAAACAAAAAATTTAAAACAGTCTTTGTATGCACTTATAGTGTTAACACGCTTACATATAAGTGCTAATGAATATAAACCAGCACAGCAATTCCTCGTTAAATTAAATCAATACTTAGATACTTCTGAAAACCAGTTTCGCGGTGAAATATTTTTACTGAACTCGCAAGTGGCACAAAATGAAAAAAGAAGTGAAGAGGCTATTAACTATATTAAACAAGCGATTGAGGCTGTTGACAGTACTAACGAAGACACATTAAAAATGGAAGTGTACTTGTATGCAAGCGAATTGTATTTAAATACGGGCTATCCGTATGACTCAATTATTTTTCTTAAAAAGTACCAAGATTTATATGAACAATTATTGCAGCAAAAATACAGCGAAAATATTCAAATAAAGCAAAGTGAAATTGAAAATGAAAGAATTAGTGGTCGGTTACTCGATCAAGAAATTATTAACCAAAAAAAGCAGCAAAGAATAAACAAGCTACTTAATATTACTCTATCAATATTTGTTTTATTTTTAATTATCGGCTTTTGTTTTGCAGTTTATATTTTTAGAAAACGAAAAACTCACCAACACCTTATTACTGTAATTGAGTCACATAAACAGCAGCTTTTTTTATTAAATAATATTGAAAAAGAGGAGGTGCAGGGGGCTACACACGCAGTGGATAATACGCTGTCTGAGTTGCTTGTAATTGCTATGCAAGATTGTTTGGCGGTATGGGAAAAGTACACACAAACTAATAAGGTAGAGTTGGCAGAGCGAAGCCAAATATGGAGTATCTCGATTGACTCTGGCAGGCTTAGAACACGATCACTTGATAAGTATCTTAACTTAAAAAAGATCCCCGAAAATCCTCGATGGCGAAATGTAGTTAAAACCTGTCACTTCATTTTATCTGAGTGCGAGCTCGATAAAAAAGACAGGGAGTTGTTAACTCAAGGGCTTAACAACATCATGACGATAGTAAAAAAAGAATCTATGCAGTAATTAATGTGAATGATTTAACTCATTAGTTTTAATTTTTTTTGGTGCTGTTTTAATCGAGCGACGCTTTTCTTCATATGTTGGCTTTATACTTTTGGCCACATAAACACACTCAAAAGAAAGCCCATGAGATAATTCATAAGTTATTGGCTTAGTATCTTTTGAATAAATAGCATCAATTAGGGTTTGCGGCCCGGTAAAGCGCGGAACTAAATTAGGCAATTTGGCTTTATAGTTAACACTCGCATGAGCATTACACATTGATACCGCAGCAAACCCAGCAATATTAAGTTTATTAATAGGAGTATTACCATTTTCAGATGAACTTTGGTTTCTGCTATTAAATGGATCGATCAAGTCGTGTATCGGTGGTACTTCAATTATATTTACAGTGGAGGTGGCTAATGCCTTTGTTGATGCAATTTGATTAGCATGTTGACCAGAAAAATGATTGTCATCGAGTGATACATTTTGGCTCATCATCCATTTTTCGACTTCAAAATATTTAGATCGCAAATGGAACTCTTCAATAATTTCTTCTTTATTCATTTCAAAAGAAGTAACGACTGTTATGTTTTTTTGATTTGTAGTTAGCTTATCAAAAGCAAGTAAATGCGCATTTACATTAGTAGAAACCGCGACGAGTGCACTAACAGATAATGCATTTAATATTATTTTTTTCATTATTGTATCCTTTAGTTATAACTCTAATAACAGTAGTCAAACTGCCTTATTTAATCTAATTCTAATGGGGGTAAATTTAGGGTCTATTTGAAAGAGCCCCTATTTTAACCCCTTAATTTAAAATACATTTTTATTTTTACTGCTAAGTTTCAATGAGCCAGAGGTATGGCTAATCATAAATTGAAACTTAAAGGATATTAAAATGAAAATATTAAAAAAACTCATACTTGGTACCTGTCTTATGAGCGCAGCTTTGCATGTAAATGCGGGTACGGCAACGGTCACAGGTAATGTAACGGCTGATAACGACTTTATTGTTGTGCACTCCCAAGGCAGTGTTAACAACGTTGTGCATCGTGGCGCACATGGAAGCCAATGGAAAAAAATTGAAGAGTTTAAGTTCGCTGTTAATAATTCAGCGAGTGCTATGGAAAGCTGCTCAGTTAGCGTAATTGCTTGGGGTGACGGAAGTAGTGCTCAAGGATTTGCAGGGATTTTTAAAGGTGACCATACCGTTTATACTGGTTCAGGAGTATTTAGAGCGCATCAATCCGATATTGCATCGACGGGATGGGCGCAAAGTGGTGGTCCAAATGCTGCACAAATAACCACGCTTATAAATGCACAAACAAGCCTGCCTTATACTATGAATAACGGTACTGTTGCTAGCGGCACTCCACCGTGGATGGCGTTAAACTTTCCTTTAGCGAATGTGGTTAATACAAAGTTATTTCGTTGGATTTGGTCAACAAGTAATAAAAGTAAGCGCACCTACTCAGTATTTACAGCCCCATGTGGAAAGTTAGTTAAATCGGAGAGTATTGCAGTAAGTGTGCCTGGAGAGCATTTTCAGTGTTACAACGTTGAGAAAGCAGACCGACTTCCAGAAGAAACAATTATGATTGCAGATCAGTTTGGTAGAACAAAGGCAGTTTTAGGGAAGCCTGTTTTGTTATGTAATCCGTCAACTAAAATACATAATAAACAAGAGTTTAAAATGCTAAACTCAAAACGACACTTAGTTTGCTACAACTACGTTAAGCAAAATAAAGTTAAGAGCCAAAATCTATTAATTAATAACCAATTTGCTCCAGACAATATTGTAAGCGGTCAGCGCGAATTGTTTTGTGTACCTTCAAGTAAAAAGCATGTTAGACCTACACGCCCACGCCCAGTTGAAGAAGTGGCTGTTTTGAAGCCCGCAAAGCTTAATAGAATAAATAACTAATAATTTAGGTCGTTAAAAATAGACTATATGATTTATTTATTTTTGATAAAGTAGGCATCATATTATTTTAAACCCAGCAATTAGCTGGGTTTTTACGTTTAGCTATAAGGGCGTTATGCTTTATTTCACGCTATTTGTTAGTGCATTTATATCTGCCACATTACTGCCTAGCTCATCTGAAGTGATTATGGTGGGAATGATTTCTCAAAATACAGTAAACCTTTGGCTTTTATGGTGTGTTGCAACACTTGGTAATGTTTTAGGCAGTTGCGTTAACTATTGGTTGGGTACACAAATATTACGCTTTAAAGATAAAAAGTGGTTTCCGGTATCACAAAGTGGGCTTGAGAGCGCGCAAAAGCAATTTAATAAATACGGTGTGTTTAGTTTGTTGTTTGCTTGGTTACCTATTGTAGGCGATCCGCTAACAGTGATTGGGGGGATATTTAAGGTACGATTTAGCTTATTTTTATTGTTGGTAACACTAGGCAAAGGCGCGCGCTATTTAGCGGTTATCGCCCTTGCCATAGGATTTGAAAAGCTTTTTTGAATGAACTTTGTCGGTTATTTAGCCCAATCAAGCGTTAACGACACCGAGTCAGCAAAACGCAGTGCGTGGGGTTTATCTACACGCGCTTTGGCATAATGTACACTTGGGTGTATGTGGCAAACAGCAAGAATTTCAGCAACCAGTTTTTCAAGTAGTAAAAAATGACCTTGCTCTACTAAGCTAATCACTTCTTTGGTGATTACTTTATAGTTTAATGCTTGGTCTACTTCATCTGTTTTACAGGCATCATCAGCAGGGTAATGAATCTCTAAGTTAATCACTACGTCTTGCTTTTTTTCGCGCTCATCTGGATTAAAACCAATAAAAGTGCGTAGGCGTAAGTTGGTTACATTAATAATTGCATTAGCCATAGATTAACCTCTTACTAGCTGCAAAAATTCGTTACGCGTTTTTGAATCAGCTCTAAAGTTACCTAGCATTGCAGAAGTTCGCATACTTGAATTTTGCTTTTCTACACCGCGCATCATCATACACATGTGCTTGGCTTCAACAATAACACCTACACCTTTTGCACCGGTTATTTCTTCAACCGCTTTGGCAATTTGATGGGTTAGTTGCTCTTGAATTTGAAAACGACGTGCGTACATATCTACTATGCGTGCAAATTTAGATAAACCGAGTACTTTGCCATTTGGAATATAAGCAATGTGACAACGACCAATAAATGGCAACAAATGATGCTCGCACATAGAGTAAAGCTCTATGTCTTGTATGAGTACCATATCGTCGGCGTCAGAGGTGAATATTGCGTTATTGGTTATCTCTTCAAGTGTTTGACGATACCCTTGCGTTAAATATTCCATTGCTTTTGCTGCGCGTTTTGGCGTATCAAGTAAGCCTTCACGATTAGCGTCTTCGCCTACAGCGGTGATTATTTTTTGGTAACTATCTTTTAATTCATTATGCATAAATGTCTCAGTTTATTAGCTTATTTACTTTAAATGACGACCGCCATCCACAGGCAAAGAACGACCTGTGATGTACTGGCTTTGTAATAGTAAATCAATGCTATTGATAATTTCTTGGCATCCGGGTTCAATGCCCATTAATGATTTTTTTAGGGTTTTAGTACGGTACTGATCGTCATCATGCTCATTAAAAATAATGAGCGATGGAGCAACCGAGTTTACTTTTATATTTGGCGCATATTTAGCGCTAAACGATTTTGTTAGATTTTCAAGTGCAGCTTTACTTGCTGCATAAGCTACATGTTTTGGGCTGCCAGTTTCTACTACGTAATCTGTAAGATGAATGATATCAGCAGGTTTTTTTAAACTAGCTTGATAGTTTAATAGTAAATCGGCACACATTAAATTAATTAAATAAGGTGTTTTAGCATGAATACGCATCATGTTATCAAATAATTGAACGTAGTTAGGATTGTTACCTTCACAGTCCCAGCTTGATGCATTATGTACAATTGCTCGCAATGACGTTGTATGCGTATTAAGCGTGTTTATGAAGTTACTTATACCTTCATCGGTACTAAAATCAGCATACACACACACAGCGCCTTGTTGCTCTAATAAATCAACAGCCTTATGGCGAGTACGATACGTAATAATTATTGCCTGCCCTAGGGCGATATAATGCTGAGCCAGTGCCAANGATGTCATATAATGCAGTGTTCTCTTTGGCGGGTGGTTAATAAAATTTCAAAGCGTTATTTAGTTAGCATATACGCAGAGTTTAAATCAGTCGATCAAAAAAGTAATTAATGCTTATTGGGCATTAATTACTTTATATAGCTTACATGTCATCATAAATAGTTGGAATTGCTTGGCGCTTATGTTGCGTACGTAAGTAAATACCTACAAGCTTTTCTTCAACATCTTTAGACACAGGTTTACCTTCTAAAAAGTCATCAATTTGTTCATAACTTAAACCTAGCGCTTCTTCATCGGTAAGCCCTGGGCGATCGCTTTCTAAATCGGCTGTCGGTGCTTTTTCTACTAATAAAGCGGGCGCACCTAATGCTGTTGCTAAAGAACGTACTTGGCGTTTTGATAAACCAAAAAGAGGAGCTAAATCGCAAGCGCCGTCACCAAATTTAGTATAAAAACCAGTAATGTTTTCAGCACTATGATCGGTACCCACAACTAAGCCTTGGCAAAAACCGGCTATTTCGTATTGTGCAACCATGCGTTGACGTGCTTTTACATTGCCTTTAATAAAGTCTATTTTTGCTTGCTCTGGTAATGTTTCACCATTACCAACAACAGCAGCTATTGCTTGTTCGTGAAGCGCATCGGCAGCAGGCTGAACATTAACGGTCATACGCTTGCTTGGCTGNTTGCACGCCATAAGGTAGACGCACAGCAATAAACTGGTATTTATCTGTACTGTGTTCTTTATTAAGCTCGTTTACGGCAAGTTGGCATAAACGTCCACAGGTAGATGAATCAACACCGCCACTAATGCCAAGCACTAAAGACGTTGAATAGGCAGCTACTAAACGTGTTTTTATAAAGTTAACTCGACGAGTTATTTCAGCGTTTACATCAATCATTGGCTGAACTTTCATTTCAGCTATAATTTCGGCGCGCATGGGTAGCTCCTTATTGTTTAATTAATTTATATACGCAATAGACTTATTATGTGATTTAGTACGGTGTAATTAAAGCCCTAAATGGTCTTTTATCTGGCGAAGCTCTGCTTTTAACTCTTCAACTTCGGTGAGTAGTTCATCTAACTCATTATTTTGGACTGTATCTAACGTTGCGGTTGCCGCATTATTTATTAAATTAGACTCTTGATCACCAAACAGATGAATATAACGGCTATCGCGTTTACCCGGCTCTCGATCTAATTTATTAACGTAGTCACTTTTAACAAGTTCGTTTAACGCATTTTCTACTTCGTTTACGTTATTAAATTGAGCAAGTCTATTACTGCGGGTTTTTAATTCACCTGGAGTTTGCGCGCCACGTAACAGCATTAAACAAACAATGGCACGTTGTTGCTCGGTAAATTGCAAATTACTAAATTGCGTATTACAAAAGCGATGGTCGTATTTATTTACACGACCAGACAGCCCTTCGTCTATTGTCACCAAACGCATTTCAATTAATTCATCTAGTGTATTTTGTACGTCATTTTCAGTAAGATTTAAAACTGGGTCACGATTAGATTTTTGATTACACGCATTAGTTAACCCGTTTAAAGACAGCGGGTAATGTTCAGGCGTCGTACTTTGTTTTTCTAGTAAACACCCAATAATACGTTGTTGATTTGCTGATAACTGCATAAATAATCTCAAATTAGTAAGCGTATTTTATTAGCTTACACCTTTATTGAGTACCAAGCCATTGTTGAAGCTTTGGTTGTAATGCAGCTAAATCAAGAGGCTTACTTAAATAGTCGTTCATACCTGCGGCTAAGCATTTTTCCTTATCGCCCTGCATGGCATTGGCTGTTAATGCAATAATAGTAATATTTTCATTATCTTTACCCGCATCGCCTTCTCTAATAGCTTTAGTTGCTTGGTAGCCGTCCATTTCAGGCATTTGGCAATCCATTAAAACTAGCTTATATGGTTTCCCTTGTTTTGCATTGAGTTTTACAATTGCCTCAAGCCCATTTTCAGCAATATCAAAAATCACACCTGCTTGTTTTAATAAAGCAGAGGCAACAACTTGGTTAATTTTATTGTCTTCAACTAGTAAAAGTGTGGGCTCGGTTGAATCAACAGTTGTTGCTTTGGTTAGTTTATTTTGTAGCTGCGCTTGATTTTGTTGTTGCTCTATATATTTATCGTTAGTGAGCGAGTCAAATAAATCAGAGGGAGTGAGTGGTTTGAAGATCATACAGTTGACCTCCATACCAAGCTTTGACTCTTCTCGTGAGTAGCTCATAGGCGCCATAATCACTAGCTTGCAGTTATGCATAATTATAAAGTTTTTGAGGGTGGCAATATGTGACGGAGTGGCTTTTTCAAAAAAGTAGTAATCTACTAAAATAGCATCTGGCTGAATGGTTATATTTTTTAGATAATCAGCTACATCAAAGTAGCTATGTATGCAGTTAACAGTTGCACCCCATACAGTGAGCTGCTTATTTGCAGTGCCTGCATTTAAAGCACATTCATCAATAATAAGAATACGTTTATTTTTAATTAAATGACTCGGTAAATCTTGCTCTTTACTCAAGCGCGGTTGTATTTTTATGGTGAAAGAAAACGTACTGCCTTCGCCTACCATACTATTGACACTTACTTCGCCATTCATAAGCTCACATAGTTGTTTAACTATAGCTAAACCCAATCCTGTTCCACCAAATTGACGCGTAGTTGAGGTATCTGCTTGCGTAAAAGATTCAAATAATGAATTTTGTTGTTTAGGATCAATACCAATACCAGTGTCGATCACTGAGCATTGTAAAAAGGAACCATCGGTTGTTTCATCTATTTTTGCCGTTATTATTACTTCACCATTTAAAGTAAATTTAACCGCATTACCAATTAAGTTATTTAAAATTTGGCGTAATCTATTAGGATCGCTAATTATCTCACTTACTGTAATTTTAGTAGCGTCTAAAATAAGTTTGGTGTTGTTTTGTTCTACTTTTAAAGCAAATGATTCAACTACTTCACCTAATAACCTTGGGAGATTAAACTGCACATTTTCAATATCGAGCTTACCCGCTTCAATTTTCGAAAAGTCTAAAATATCATTAATTATATTAAGCAGAGATTGAGCTGATGATTGCGCAAGTTCAATGTGATGTCCTTGCTGCTGATCTAATTGAGTTTGTTTGAGTATGTTTAACATCCCCAAAACGCCATTCATTGGAGTGCGAATTTCGTGGCTCATACTCGCTAAAAATTCACTTTTTGCAGCAACTGCTTTTTCTGCGTCTTCTTTAGCGGTAACTAATTGCTGTTCTGTTTCTATTCGTTGTTGGCTTGAATGTAGGCTACCAATTAATGCAGCGACGGCAATTAAAAAACTTTCTTCATTTTTAGACCAATAGCGTTTTGATTCACACTGTTCGGCACATACCATTCCTATTACGCCACTGCCAGCAGGAATAATTACGCATAGCATAGACTTAATGTTTAATGGTGTTAAATAACGTTTTTTGAGAGGTTCTAAAATAGGATTATTTAAAGTATCAGGAGCATTAAAAACAGCCTGATGATCTATAGCATTAAAAAAGTTAGGCGTATTTTGTCTAAGCCAAATTGGCTCTACTTCATTTGCGGGTGAAAGTTTACTATGTACAGCAAAGGGATTTAGCTGACTTTTGTCTTTGTTAAAAAGTAAAATACTGGCACGTTCAATATTAAATGCTTGGCAAACAGCTTGCGTAATAATGTCTTTTGATTGGCTTAATTGACCGTTTAAAATTAATTTATTAACAGTAAGTGAAGCTAGAATTTCGTTATGCAGTGCTATTTTATTATCTTCTAGTTCATTTTTTTTACGAGTATCAATATTTTGTAATGAACCAAAAATTCTTACACAACGTCCATTTTTTAACTCGGCTTCGCCATGTACAAGTACCCAAACAGACTCACCTTTAGCATCTATTACTTCTAGTTCAACTTCGTAGTTTTCACCATATTTAATAGCACGCTCAATTAAGGGTTTAATGGTTTCTCTGCTAGTACCTTTTTTAAAGTAGTTTAGATCTTTAGGCCATTCTGGTTGTGCATTAAGCGGGTATTTAAATATTTTTTTAGTCATGTCTGACCAATACACTTGCTGAGCTTCTAAATTAAAAGCCCATGCGCCAATTTGGGCTAGATCACTCATGGTTTCGAGCATTTTTTCGTTTTGTTGTTGGCGCTCAAGCATTTTTAAAAAGAATAAAAATGCCCAAATTAATAGCCCACAAATAATTATTATTGCTAAGCGTAGTGGCCATATAGCTGAGTTAGGAGGGCTCCAGCCGACCTTCGGAACGACATAGAGTTGCCAGTTGCCACCTTGAAAATTTAAAGTAAATTCAATCGGGTTTATGTTTGTAATATTTTGATCTCCGTAAAAAAACTCACCTTTTTTACCTAATCCATTACGCCCTTGTATAGCTATGGTGTATTCTTTTTCGAGCTCATAAACCTCTGAGTTGACATATACTTTTTCAAGATCTAAAACAACGGATAATAAGCCCCAAAAGGTATTATCCGTTTGCAAATAAACAGGAACGCGTGCCACTAGTGCTAAATCACCTTGCTCTAAAGTGAGAGGACCTGCCATAACTATTGTATTTGTATCGCGAGCTCTAATTGCATTTTCGCGCTGCTTTTCATTTTTTAAAAAGTTAAGACCAATTGCTTTTTCGTTTTCTTTTAGCGGATAGCTCATTTGAATAATCATGTTTGGAGCACCAGCAATACTACGTAACTCGTTTGATGTTTTAAAAAGAGGGGCGGCAATTTTTCCAAAGCGTTCTTGTGTTAAATCGGGTTCAGCAGCAACGGCAACGCCTAAACCTCGTACTAGTTGAATATTAGAAACTAAAGTAGATTCGAGCTGCGCTCTGTAGGTGCTTACTTCGGAAAGAATTTGCAGACGATGGGTATCTTTAACACGATTATAGTTAATACGATCAAGAACTACCCCAACTAGTACTGTTAGCGTAAGCGATAACCAAAAGGTCAGCTTAAAGTTATGAACATTCGTTTTTTTATTGTTACTAGACGGTGGCATTAGCTACATCGTGGCGTTAATTTAGGCAAATTAACTATAGCTAATTTATTGCACAAATGAAAACGGCGCATTAACAAATGCACCGTTTATTTTTTATAATTAGTAGTTTAGCGAGTTACGAATCGCTAACTTCACGCGCCCAATGATTTTGCTTTGCTACGTGTAGCTTGCGGTAACCATCAAGTAGTGCCGCATGCTTTTTAAAGCCTTCAAGCGATAAACCAGGAAAAGTTAAACCGTTAAACTGCTTTTTACCTTCGGCAATTTCTATAGCCAGCGCTACATTATTAGCACCAAACATTAAGCCTAATGCATCTTGGTAATCAGCGTATTCGCGCTCGTCATCGTATTTAATTTCAAGAATCGCTTTTAAACAGCGGAAGTGGCGCATTGCATCTTCGTTTACTTGGCCTGTATGAAGTATCCAATCAACCCAATCAATGGCTTCTTCGCTGCCTGCGGCTAAACATAGGTGCGCTTTAAGTTCACCTATACGCAGAGTGTGCCATGGTGTGTCGGCATCAGTTGCTAAGCCAATAAATTCTGCGGCGCGGATAATATCGCTATGACCTGCTTCTTCTAGGCTGTCGTAAATATCCATCCATTGCTCGGTGCTAAACTGATCAAGCGATAAAAATGCTTCGCGGAATTTAGCGCCTTCGTTATTGTTGCGCCAAATAAGCTCATCAACAGGGTAAATGTCTGACATGCCCGGTACTAAAATACGACATGCGTATACGTTTAGGTGCGTGTAATCCATGATGTAGATATCATGATCCATGCTGTGAATTAGGTCAGTACAGAAGTTATATTCTTGCTCTGTTGTGCCGCTAAAGTCCCAATGTACAAATTCAAAGTCAGGTTTTGCACGGAAAAAATCATGCGAAATCAAACCGCTTGAATCAATAAAGTGCAGTTCAATATTCTCTGGTGTTGCTACTTCGTCGTTATCAAATGTTGCAGGTTGGAATACATCTAGTTGATCTAAACGACGACCTTGTAGTAACTCTGTAACGGTACGCTCAAGTGCAACTTCAAATGATGGGTGAGCACCAAAAGAAGCAAATACAGAACCATCAGTTGGGTTAATAAGCGTTACGCTCATTACTGGGTAAATACCCCCAAGCGATGCATCGGCAATACGTAAATGAAAGCCATGGCTGCGAAGTTCTTCACACGCTTCGTGAATTAGAGGATATTGCTTAACAACATCTTCAGGCACGATTGGTAAACAAATACCTTCGGCGATGATGCGGTTTTTAATAGCGCGTTCAAATACTTCTGATAAACCTTGTACGCGAGCTTCAAACTTCGTGTTACCTGCGCTCATACCGTTAGATACAAAAATATTACCAATAACGTTTACCGGAATGTATACGTCTTGGTTATCGCGTTGGCGTGTGTACGGCAGGGTACAAATGCCACGATCAATATTGCCAGAGTTAAAATCAAAAAGGTGTGATGCGTTAAGTTCGCGCTCTGGGTCAAAGTAATCCCATAAGCTTTCATCCATAATACCTTGTGGTACTTCATCGCCTTCAACTTTAAACCATTTTTCAGTTGGGTAATGAGTAAACTCGCCATTGGCAAATTCTTCACCTAGATAAAAGTCTGCAAAAAAGTAGTTACAGCTTAAACGCTCAAAGTATTCACCGAGTGCTGAGGCAATAGATGCTTTGTCGGTTGCGCCTTTACCATTGGTAAACATAACACCGCAGTCACTGTCTTTTATATGAACCGAATAACAGTTAGCTACAGGGTTAAGCCAAAGCGCTTCTTCAACATTAATGTGTAGGGCTTCAAGCTTGTTTTGCATGGTAGAGATTGACGATTCTAGGTCGCGGTCTTTACCTTTGATAAATGTTTTTTCAGTCATATTGATCTCAACTAGTTCTGCACGATGTGTGGAGCTGACATTATCGTGGATTTTGATGTTTATTTCACCCTTTGCGAGCAAGAACATTATTATTTAATAAAACTGCGGTTATTATATGCTCTTAACGCTTGGTCAAAACGTGCAAAGGAAAGGTTGATGTTTAAAGTAATCAAACGCTTGTTATTATTAATTGTGATTTTAGGGCTGGCAAGTACCGCCGTTGTTTATGGTGTACTTAGTTTAAGTTTACCTGCCCTTGATGGAAACGGACGTAGTAACGCGGTAGTAGAGCCTGTAAAAATTTCGCGCGATGCACTCGGGCAAGCAGTGATAAATGCAAATAGCCGAAACGATGCAGCCTATGGTTTAGGTTATGCGCATGGGCAAGACCGATTTTTTCAAATGGATTTACTAAGACGTAATGCCGCAGGCGAGCTAAGTGAATTATTTGGCGAAGCTGCGCTGGGGCTCGATAAAAAGATGCGTTTTCATCAATTACGTAAACGCAGCCAAATTATTTTACAAACCTTACCTGAGACCGATAAGCAATTACTTAAAAGTTACGCTCAAGGTGTAAACGAAGGCTTAGCGCAAGTAGGGTATTCAAGCTTTGAATATTTACTAACCGGTGCACCACAAAAGCCATGGCAAAGTGAAGACAGCCTACTTGTGATATTTAGCATGTACCTTGATTTGCAAAGCGCCACATTTGAGCGCGACCAAGCACTTATTCAAATTGAGCAAGCGTACACAAAGCAAATGGTTGATTTTTTAACGCAACCGAGTAAGTACCAAGGCGCACTTGATGGCAGTAAATTAGTGCCTTATAGCGGCGGCATACCTACTTTGCCAACTCAAACACAGCATACAGTTAAAAGTATTGAAGCCAACCAAGAGCGCGGCAGTAATAACTGGGCTGTTACAGGAGCGTTGACTAAAACAGGCGCTGGTATGGTGTCTGATGATATGCATTTATCGATGGCAGTGCCTGCAATTTGGTACAGAGCCCAGCTAAATTATACACAAAATGGAAAACCTGCTCAGGTAACTGGTGTATCGCTGCCCGGAGCGCCGGCAATTGTTGTTGGCACTAACAATAATATTGCATGGGGGTTTACTAACGGCTATTTAGATACAGCCGATTGGATTGCATTAAACGATGATAGTAAAACATGGCAAGTAGATGAACCTATTGCATTACCCGATGGGGAGATCGAAAACTACTCATTAATACTCAGCGAATATGGTCCTGTAAAGTACATTAGCGGAAAACCTTATGCATTGAGCTGGGCTGCACATCAGCCTTACGCCGTTAATATGCAACTATTAAAGTTAGAGCAAGCCAAAACAGTAGATGATGCACTTGCTGTAGCAAGCGATGTGGGAATACCTGTGCAAAACCTAATGGTGGTAGACAGCCAAGGTAGCGCCGCGTGGAAAAATATGGGCGGTATACCGGCTCGTAAAACGCCTAGCGAACTTGGCGTAAATGCTGATGACTACTCAGTGCTTTGGCAGCAAACCGAATTAGAGCGTCCCTTTATTAAAAACCCACAAAACGGTCGATTATGGACTGGTAATTCTCGAGTGGTATCGGCTGAAGATAACGCCCGCTTTGGCAATGGTGGCTATGCACTCGGTGCACGTTCGAGCCAAATTCGCGATAGATTATTTGAAAAACAAACATTTGCAGAGAGCGACTTTTACGCACTACAGCTCGATAATCAAGCTCGCTTTTTAATGCCTTGGCATGCGTTGCTATTAAAGCAATTAAAAGCCGATAAAACTAAAAATCAGCAATATATAACAGCGCTCGAAAATTGGCAGCAATGTGCGTGTTCAACCTCCATAGGGTATACCTTAGTTAAGCGCTACCGCGATGAAGTGATTAATATTTTATTTAGTAATATTGAAAGCCAATTAAATAAACAGCAAGGCACGCTTAAATACGTAAAACGAGATTTAGAGCCCGCAGTGTGGCAGCTTATTAACAACAAACCCGATACGTGGATAAACCCACAATTTGAGAGCTGGGATGCACAATTACACGGTGCATTTAACCAAACTATTACTAAGCTTACTGAGCAGTTTGGCAATAACGTGCAAAGCTGGCAGTGGGGCAAGGTCAATGAGTTAGTGATAGAGCACCCGTTTGCAAAGCAAATGCCGTTACTTGCTAAGTTATTAAATATGCCTACAGCAGCGGGTTTTGGTGATAGCTACATGCCCGCCGTACAAGGGCGTAGTTTTGGCGCATCGCAGCGCTTTATTGCTCAACCTGGGCATTTAGAACATGCAATTTTAGCTATTCCGGGTGGGCAATCGGGACACCCTCTTTCTGAATTTTATAGAGCGGGGTTTAGTGATTACGTAGAGGGTAAACATACACCTTTATTGCCGCAAACACTTATACATCAAATAGTCATAAGCCCTGTTAAATAACGTTTAAGTGATCAGTGAGTGAGCTTAAATAGTGATAAAAACGTTCTATATTTATTAATTCATACAACAGAGAACAAAAATGAAAAAAATACTACCCGCATTAATAACAGGTTTATTACTAAGTACAGCAGCGCAAGCCGACGAGGGTCCAGTAACAGCACAAAAGCTAAGTGAGCATGTATACGTACTATTTGGGCAAGGCGGTAATATTGCAGCAAGTGTAGGCGATGATGGCATTTATATTATTGATGATCAGTTTGCCAAGTTATCAGACGACATTAAAAAAACGATTAGCGATTTAAAGCCAGGCAGTGCAGAGTTTGTTATTAATACGCACCATCATGGCGATCATACCGGTGGTAACGAAAACTTTGCTAAAGCGGGTGCGCACGTTATAGCACACGACAATGTACATAAACGTTTAGAAGAGCAGCATGGCGAAGGGTCAGACTTTTTACCGCGCATTAGTTTTGGTCACGATTTAAAACTGCATTTTAATAATGAACACGCCCATGTAGTGCATTACGAACATGCACATACCGATGGCGACTCGGTTGTCTTTTTTAGTAACGACAACATAGTGCACATGGGCGACATTTACTTTAATTTTGGCAGCTTACCGTTTGTTGATGTAGATAGCGGCGGCAGCGTTGATGGTATTTTAGCGGCAGTAAACGATGTAGTTAATCAAATTGACGGCAACACTAAAGTAATACCAGGACACGGTAAGGTAAGTGACCGTTCAGGACTGATAGCGTATGGTAAGCTAGTTCAAAACGCGAAAGATGTGATGCTAAAAGCAATGCAAAATAATGCAAGCTTAGAGCAAGTACTTAAAGCCGATCCATTGGCAGAACTTGGTCTTGAATACGCAGGCTGGTTACCAAAAGAGAAAGTAACCACACTCTTCTATCGCAGTTTAAAGTAGTACATCTAAAGTAAAAAACATGATACAAAGCTGAGTGTATTCTTGATTTAATCGAGCGTACATTCGGCTTTTATTTTCTTATGCCTAAAGGAGTTGTGTATGTCGGCAGAAAAAACCCATCTTGAAATTTGTAACTTAACCAGAGAGCAATATCCGCAAATTAAAACCTTGATGGATCAAGCGTATCCCGACTTAGGTGGTGCGTGGCCAAGTCATACCATTTTTAGATTAATAGACCAATTTCCTGAAGGGCAAATAGGTATTGTAGATGACGGTGTGCTGGTGGGCTTAGCATTAAGTGTACAAGTTGATTACACACGTTTTTCAAACCCGCATACGTACGAAGACATTGCAGATGGTCACGACCGTGTATTTAGCGATACCGATGGCGATGCGCTATACGGCTTAGATGTGGCAATTAGCGAAACTCACAGAGGCATGCGATTAGGTCGTCGCCTTTATGATGCCCGTAAAGAACTGTGCCGNCCGCCAATATAACCTACGCGCTATTTTAGCGGGTGGGCGTATTCCGCGTTATTACAATCACAGTAATGAAATGACGCCAATGGAATACATTGCAAAAGTAGATCAGAGAGAGCTATACGATCCTATTTTAAGTTTTCAGTTATCTAACGATTTTCAGGTAAAGCGTTTACTTAAAAAGTACCTACCGGAGGATCAAGAGTCAGTTGGTTACGCCACTTTACTTGAGTGGAATAACATTATGTATGAACCAACCGACACGGTACTCGAGTCAACTAAATCAATCGTGCGTGTAGGTGCTGTGCAATGGCAAATGCGCTGTGTTGAATCGGTTGAAGAAATGCTAAAACAGGTTGAATACTTTGTAGATACCGTATCTGACTACAAAAGTGACTTTATACTATTCCCTGAATTTTTTAACGCGCCATTAATGGGCTTAGGAAATCAAAGCAACCAAACTGAAGCGATTCGTTATTTAGCAGAATATACCGAAACGTTTAAAAACGCGATGTCGCGTATGGCAATAGAATACAACGCCAATATTATTACCGGCTCTATGCCGCTTGCCGAAGACGATAAAATTTATAACGTGAGTTATTTATGCCACCGCAGCGGTAAAATAGACGAGCAACGTAAAATACATATTACCCCGCATGAGCAAAACGATTGGGTTATTCAAGGCGGCGACAAAATTGCTGTATTTGAAACCGATGCTGGGCGTGTAGGTATTCAAATTTGTTATGACGTAGAGTTTCCTGAGCTTTCACGTATATTAGCAAAACAAGGGTTAGATATTTTGTTCGTCCCATTTTGGACTGATACTAAAAATAGCTACTTACGTGTGCGCCATTGTGCACAAGCGCGTGCAATAGAAAACGAATGTTATGTGGTTATTGCAGGCTCGGTAGGTAACTTACCACAAGTAGAAAGCCTTGATGTGCAGTACTCACAATCGGCTGTGTTAACGCCATCGGACTTTTCGTTCCCGCACGATGCAACACTTAACGAAGCCACACCTAATACAGAAATGCTGTTATTTAGTGACCTTGATATGGATAAGCTTAAAATCCTTCACAGCGAAGGTACAGTGCGTAACTTAAAAGATCGACGTGAAGATTTATACGACGTAATTTTGAAAAAGAGAGATGTTTAATGGCGTGGATTTATTTGGTTATTGCCGGTTTACTTGAAATTGGCTGGCCGATAGGTTTAAAAATCTCACAAAACCCAGATACTCGCTGGCAGGGCATCGCAATAGCGGTGGCATTTTTAGTCGCTAGTGGTTTTATGTTGTGGCTTGCCCAAAGGCAAATATCAATGGGCACCTCATATGCCGTGTGGACAGGCATTGGCGCTGCGGGTACGTTTTTAGTGGGTATATTGTTTTATAACGATGCCGCTACATTTGGTCGTATTGCGGGAGTATTAATGATTATTAGCGGTGTGATAACACTTAAAATAAGCTCTTAATTTATATTTTAAAACGGCACTAAGTTTTTTAGTGCCGTTTAGATTAAAAATATTGAGTCGTTTTATACTCGTCTATCGCTCTTTTTATAATATCTGCGCATTCAAGAGGATGTATTTGAGCAATAAAATGCCCACCGAATATTGTGACAACCTTTGTATTATTAAATACGCTTTTTACCTCATCAACAGCACGTTTATTAACTAATAAGTCGTTTGTAGGTTTGATGTATACCACAGGCGTAGCATGTAAGTTTTTAGGTTTACTTAATCGAGATATGTTCTGCAGTCTATTTTTTAGTTTAGCTTTATTTGCGAAGCTAATTGATTTAAATACATCTAAAACTTGGCTTTCACTTCCCAAACCTGCAAATCCCATTTTATTTAATAGCCATATATTTAATTTTGATGCCTGCAAAGCAAATGTAGGAATTAGATAGGCATACCGAGATAATAAACTAGGCGCCGAAATGAAGCTTGCCAGAAATACAATCTGCTTTACATTACTACCCAATAAATTACATAGCTCATATGCTATTGGTCCAGAGTATGACTCTGCCACGATAAATAATTCAGTGCTTTGCAAATGTTTAGCTAGATATTGTGCTTTTTTAGCATAGCTATCGCCTTCGAGTTCATCTAAACAAAACACTTGAATATCTAAAGTCTTAGGAAGTACTTTGAGTATTCCTTTAAAAAGCATTCCTGTTCCATCAAGCCCCGGTAGTAGTAGTATTTTCAATTAAAACCCTTTTTAATTTATAGTGGCAACATGACTAAAACAGCGGCAATGGCTATGAGTATTAAGCCTGCAGTATCTTGTTTTTTAAGTGGCTGTTTTAACCAAAGTACGGCAATTAGCATGGTAAAAAACACTTCCACCTGTCCAAGTGTTTTAACGTAAGCAACGTGCTGTAAGCTCATAGCACTAAACCAGCCAATAGAACCGACACAACTAAAAACACTAATTGCGGCTGTAGTGCCTTTGTATTGCCACAGTTTACTGAGTGTTTGCGGTTCTTTTAATAATAAATAGCTCAGTAGTATTAGTGTTTGTAAGCTAATTACAAACAGCAAAACCCAAGCGGCTGAGTGTGGAAATAATAATCCTGAGTTTAAGCTGGCTTCACGTACCCACAGTGAGGTAAGTGCAAAGCAAGTACCACATGCCAGTCCTAGTAATGCCGTTTTAGCATTAAAGTGTTTAACGCTTGTTATGCCGCTGAGTAGCAATACGGCAATAGCGCCAAAAAACACACCAAGCCAACCGAGTAAAGAAAGTGCCGAGCCAAAAAATAATACACCTAAAATAGCAGCCACTAACGCCTCGCTTTTGGCAAGACCAGCACCTACAGCATAATTATTCATTTTAAATAATTTAACCATTAAACCAGTGGCAAGTATTTGCATAACACTTGCGCCTACAATAAATCCCCAAAAGGCATTATTAAACGTAGGCATAGCTGTATCTTGATATTGATACAAACTATATAAATACACGGCAGCAATAGGACCTGCAATAATAAAGCGGGAGAGGGTTACGCCAGCAACACTCACATCGTTGCTTAATTTACTTTGCAGGGCATTACGCCATGCTTGCATGAAGGCGGCTAAAAAAGTGAAAAATATCCAGGTCATGGTCGTCATCGTTAAAATATAAGGTAGTAAAGTTAACACGCCCTAGTAAAGCGATGCATTAACTATAATGTTGAATATTCATCATCTGCGACATTATGTCGCATGGGTTTGAGGATATATTTAGCTATAGTAAGCCTGATGTTATTGTTAGCCGCCAGAGTTTGTCATAAAACGTATCTGGCGGCTTTTTTATTGCGCTTATGCTAAATTATCCGAAACATCAAAAGGATAAATTATGACAACATTAGTTGTATGTGCATTACTTGCGGTATTAATGCCTTACTTTGCAAAAGTGCCGGTTGCTATAGCAATGGCAAAATTAGGTCGATACGACAATAAACATCCAAGGGCGCAACAAAAAAAATTAACCGGCTTTGGTGCACGGGCGCTCGCTGCTCATCAAAACTGTTTTGAATCGCTCGCTGTTTTTGCTGTCGCTATTGCAGTTGTACTGGGCACTAATTCTGTAGGCGCAATAACAGAAATGCTAGCTGTTACGCATATTGTGTCGCGTATTTTGTACTGTGTTTTTTATTACATGAACCTAGATATAATACGCTCACTAGTATGGTTTATTGGTTTGGGTACAGCCATTGCTATGATTGTGGTGAGTTTGTAGGTTTATACTTTAAAACCACAAAGCAAGCAGCCTAAAAGGGCGCTTGCTTTGTAGTCTTGAACAACTCAGTAACACTAATGCGATACTTTAATTCGCTCTATTAAGTCGGTATTAGCCACTTCACTATTTATTGCAAAATCTAGCTGTACCAGTACATCTTCAAAACCTGAATCTGACGTTTTATACTTCCATTTTGCAAGTGCCTCTTTTGCCGATTTATCAAAAATATCTTTAGGTTTAGATTGAATGACACTGATATTTTTTGTTTTACCGTTAGCTGCAATATCGTACTTTAATACAACAGAGCCGCTGATCCCTTGTTGAGCTGCTTGTATTGGGTAGGCAGGTTCGATGCGTATTGTTGGTGAAATATGATCCTCTTTAGTTATTTCAGTTTGTGGCTGTTTAGCAATGGCTAAGCCGCTAAGCATGCTTGCCGCTATTAGCATTAAGCTACCTTTAGCAAATCGAGAGCTACTACCGCTGTGTTTTATATTAGTTAGTCGTTGTAACATGGTTTTTTTATCTCCGTAGTGTGAGTAAGCCATAAGTCCTGTGGGCGCATTTGCCGCGCAGTTTACTAAGGCTTTGCTGTATAAAATGTGTTGTTGTGTGGTTTTATTGCTAAGTACCCGTTCATCACAAGTCAGCTCTTGTAATCGGCGCATGCTTGCGTAACAAACCCAAGCTAGTGGGTTGAACCACAGTAAAATAGTAGGCAGTAATATAAGTGCGTTTGTTAGGTTGTCTTTGCGTTTAATATGTACGTTTTCGTGCTCTAAAATAAGCGCTAATGTGGCTTTATCAAACTGGGTATTATAGTTACTCGGTAATACCAGCTTACTGTTTAAAATACCGACTACCATTGGTGTGGCTACATGTTGGCTGGTATAGGTTTTAACACCAGTGGTAATAGTGTGCTCAAGGTGCGTTAGCTCAGTTAGCTGCAGGCTTTTAACAAAACGAGTATGCGTAATAAAACTGGCTATTAATAACCCTGCGGTAATAAGTACATACATGAGCGCCCAGCTAATACCCATTTCATGTGCAAAAGGCTGGTTAGGGGTAATTAGGTAATAGCTAATATTACTATTTTGCAGTGGTTTTATTGCATTGGGTAAATTAGCAATAACCAATGCCGCAGGTAATAGCCATGCTAATTTATATACAAACCGCGAGCCAAGGGCTTTTAAACCAAATCGCTCGAGTAAAATAAATCCACAAAACAAAATACTTAATAGTAGTTGCTGCTCAATTAACCAATTAAACCCAGTTTGAATAATCATGTTAATCCCTTACTTTTGGTTTTTTTCCCAGTCATCTATAACTTTTTTAAGCTCGTTTATATCTTGCTGAGAAAGCTGCTCCGATTTAGCAAAACCGCTTACCAGTGGTGCTATACGCCCACTAAAAAAGCGCTCAATAAAGTTTTGGCTTTCTTTTAAGGTGTAGTCGGCGCGCTCAATACACGGCATATAAATATACTGGCGACCGTCTTTTTCAAATGTAAGTGCGCCTTTTTTTACTAGTCGACCTAGTAGGGTTTTAATTGTTTTTTCGTGCCATTGCTTATCGTCGCTTAAGCGCTCAATTATTTGGCTCGCGGTGGCAGGGTAGTTAATCCAAAGTGCGTCTAGCACGTCAAATTCTGCTTTTGATAACTCAATCATTTTATTGCCTACAAATGTAATCTTCAACTTAAGACTACGCTTGTAATCTATAATTGCAAGCTTATTTTTTAACTTTTTAGCGTGTTATTTAAACTAATTGGTATGGGTTTATAGGTGGGCTTTTAAAATATCGGCTTTATTAATGCGTATATACTGCCCTTCAGGGAGGTTTAAACTTTCTAGTGCAAGGTCACTAAATTGTGCCCGATATAAATCAATTACTTTGTATCCGCAGTAATGCGCCATTTTACGAATTTGCCTGTTTAACCCTTGTTTTAAAATAATATTAAATTGATTGCTGGCTATTTTAGTTACTTCACAAGGCAGGGTGATGTGTTTATCAACAGGTACGCCTGCTGCCATTTTTTTACAAAAAGCATCGTCTAAAGGCTTATGTACGGTGACTAAATAATGTTTAGGCTGGTGGAAGTCAGGATGTATTAGTTGATTACAAAAATCCCCATCGTTGGTCAAAATAAGTAAACCACGAGAGTCTTTATCAAGGCGACCAATAGGGTAAACACGGGTAAGTGTAGGCAAATGGTGAATAAGGCTGGCTGGGTCATCAATATTTAATTTGCAATCAATACCAACTGGTTTGTGATACGCAAAATAAACTAAATCGGCTACGCCTTTAATTTCTTTTTCGTTCACTATTACAATGTCTTGCTCATCAACGTGATCTATATGATTCGCTGGACGATTATTTACAGTCACAACACCTTCATCAATTAAACGCGATGCCTGTTTACGAGAACAAATACCCGCATGGGCAATATATTTAGCGAGTCGGATTTTTGTGCTCATAACGTGTGATGCCAGCGACTAATAAAAATTTGATCGCGATTATAGCAAAGCTGCGTATCGATACTGTTAAATTTAAGTAAGGCAAAAATTATGGGTATTAAATTTTCACAGTTAAAAAAGCATGAGCCACTACAAAAAGTCATTGTACACTCGCTAGATATGGCGCTTTATCAAGTATCGGTAATGATCAATAACGTTGAATATTATGTAACAGAAGACAGCGGTGAATTTTTAAGAGCACTAAGCCCACTGCATGTTCAAAAGCGTTTTGATAAAATAGCCTATGCGGGAATGGTACTGCGCCAAACAAGCGCTTACGACGAAATGTGCGGACAGCCCGAAAAAACCGGCAGTAATATGCTCGAAGTACCTTACGGTAAAAACAACCTGTATTGATAGAACTAGTTTGCTAGTATCTGCTCCTTTAAGGGCGGCACATGTATCAATTAAAAGCAGATAGTACCGATGCGTTAAACTCAGCGCTTCGCACAAAAATGGTTGAATTTAACGCCCAGCATTTTGATGCGCAAAGAGTGCCATTAGGCTATAAATTTACGGATGAGCAAGGCGAGCTTGTTGCCGGTATTAGTGGGTGTGTATTTGGAAATTGGCTGATGATTAGTTGGCTTTGGTGTAGCGATAGTGCGCGAGGGAAAGGGCTTGCAGATAAATTGCTAACGGCTCTTGAGCAAGCTGCTATTGAACTAGGAGTAACAACTGCTCAGCTTGATACACTTGATTTTCAGGCAAAACCTTTTTACGAAAAGCGCGGTTATAGTGTTAAGTATCAACTTAATAATTACCCACGCTCAGGTACGCGTTATTTTATGGAAAAGCCACTTTAATTTTTGTTGGCTATTTTGCTTTTAGTGGCTCGCCTTCAAAGGTAATACCTAAAAATGGTGTTGCCTCTGGTGCTAACATAAACGTGCGAATATTTAGGTGATCATCGCCTTTTGGGTTTTGCAGCACGTCGTCTCGGTAAAATTTACCAAAACAATCTAAGGTATTTTTTTTACTTAAATCGTTTAATTTAGCAAATGCAAAAATTTTACACGAGCCATTGTTCTCACTCGCAGAGCTAAGTAATCCATGGTTATTAAAGTCGCATGCGGTAAATGTGTAATTTGCCTCAATAACAGCAATAGTATCGGTAAATTGAATGCTTTTTGGGTTTTCTGCAAGGGTTGCTAAGTAGTCATTTAACGTCATGTTTTATTCTCATATTTTATAATTATTTAGCGCTCAACTCTAGCTCATCTGTTTGCTGATTTATATTGAATTTAAATCGCGATAAAAAGTTCATTCCTAGTAAACCTTGTCCGCGTGTGTTTTCAATGCTCAACACTTCAAAACCATAAATAATTTGCGAGCCCACTTTAAACGATTCAATTTGATAACGCTTTACAACAATTTGACCGTTAGCTGTATTTAGCGTTACATCGCCTAAATATAAAGGCTGTGGCGAAATTTGCTCAATTATACTTGTAGGTAGCGAGGTCACGCTTGCGCCTGTATCAATCATTAGTTCGGTGGATAGATTATTATTTATTTCGGTGTTTATTAAGTAATGCGCGCCGAAAGGCGTTAAAGCAACGAAGTCGTCTTGTGATTGCGCTTTATTGATCATAGCTTGCAGTGTTTGCACTTGGCTTTTTAGATTGTGTTGGTTTGGCATTCGATCAAGGGTTGTTTGTGCGCTAATTAAATCGCCTTGCTGATAGTAGGCATACGCAAACGGATATAAAAACTGTGCATTATCGCTTTTATAATCAAGCCAAATTTGTGTTTGCTCAATAATAGCTTGCCAATTTTGTTGCTCAGTTAATGTGTGTAATTCGTTTTGAGTGAGCGTATTTAAACGTGTATTTACGTTGTTTTGTTGATGAACAGGTAGTAATGAATTCAGCTCAAATAAAGCAATAATGGCGTTTTGTGTTTGCTCGCTATTTATTAAATACTCAACCTGCAAATTAAGTAATTCTACGTTATAAGGGCTGTTATTTAATAGCGCATTGAGAAATGATTCGCTGAGTAATAAATTGCTATTTAGCCATGTTTTAAGCTGCACTAGCCACGATGAATAAAGGTTTTTTGCAATTTCTGGGTAGCTATTTTTGAGTTGTTGATAGCTACTAAGTGCGGCTTCAAATTGGTGTTGTTTAAATTGCTGCTTTGCCGTATTTAGTAACGTATTTTGTTGTTTAGGCAATATGCTTTGTTTAGCACTTTGTGTTTTTTGTGGTTTAGTTAACGCAGGCTGCGGCCATAATAAATAAGCGTTAAGGCTAAGCGAGCCAATTAATAGCAAGGTGATTAGCTTGGTAGAGTGGCTCATTGTGACCTCTTGTTTTTAAACTAGGTTATACCAATTTTATTAAAACATGATTATTTTATCGCATTAAATAACTCATTAACTGCGTTAAAAATTATTCATATAGAACAACTATATGTCACAATTTTCGCCTTGTTATTATGCTATTTTTTTTAGCGCTATAAAAGAACACTTATTTAATGCAATTGGTATTATTTAATAAAGTGCGTTAAGGCATGAATATTGGCTATTTCAATATCAGCCAGCCCTTTATAAGCATAATTAGCACCTTGGTCGTTTAACCATACCGATTGGCAACCAGCATTATTTGCGCCTTGTACGTCGGTATCTAGGCTATCGCCAATATGTAAAATATCGCTTTTAGCAACGTTTAAATGTGTGGCTGCTTTATCAAATAGGGTGCTGTGAGGTTTTGCTTTACCGTGCATACCTGCTTGCAGTACTAGTTCAAATTTATCGTGTAAGTTAAAGCGTTCAATTTCAACGTTACCGTTAGTAATTGCAACAAGCGTAAAGCGTTTGGCGAGGTTATCTAGTAAGTTAAGTACGTCATTGCTTACGACTATTTTGCTGCGCGCATCGGCAAAGGCGTTATAGGCGGCATTTGCATGGCGCTCTACTTCATCTGCGGTAAAGCCAAGTTTAGAAAGCGCTAAACGTAGGGTGTGTTTGCGCCATTTGGTTACATCATCCGCGAGATCTGGGTTTTGTATTACGGCAAGTTCGCGACATAGTTGCCAGTACTTTTGGCCTTGCTCTTGATAGCCCGGTAGCGCGTTTAAATAATTTTGTTGGGCTTTAACGGCTGCTTTTATAATAGGGTGATTGCTGTATAGCGTGTCGTCTAGATCAAAGCTCATGACAGAAAATGGCTTAATAGCACGATTAAATCGGATCATATTTATTTTCCTAATCAGTTCGTTTTTTTGCGCGAGGGTGAGTGTTGTCGTACACCTTGGCTAAATGTTGAAAATCTAAATGTGTATACACTTGTGTAGCCGACAAACTGCTGTGCCCTAGTAATTCTTGCACGGCGCGTAAATCACCAGACGATTCTAAAATATGTGACGCAAACGAGTGGCGCAGCTTATGCGGGTGAACCTGCGAGCTAATGCCTTGTTTTATTCCCCACTCTTGCATACGCAGGCGCACTTGGCGAATCGAAATACGATTTTTTTGGCTACTTAAAAATACAGCTATTTCATCGGGCTTTGCAAACTGAGGACGTATTGTGAGCCATTTTTTTAATGCGTCTAACGCTTTTTTACCCACCGGAATTAATCGCTCTTTATTGCCTTTACCACGCACTAAAATTTCGCCATTGGCAGCACTAATATCTTGCATGTTAGCGCCAACTAATTCGCTTATACGCAGCCCTGATGAATACATAAGCTCCATCATTGCTTTATCTCTAATTGCGAGAGGCTCGTCGTCGGGTATTTCGAGTAAGCGCGCCATTTGATCTACGTCGAGATTTTTAGGTAAAGGCTTTGCAAACTTAGGACCTTTTATACCCACCGCCGGATTATGGTAATGCGATTGCTCGGCAATGTTTTTTGCTTTTAAAAACTTATACAAACTACGAATGCAGCTGAGCTTTAAACTAATAGTACGCCCACTTAATTGTTTTGAGCGTAGTGCCATGCTGTAGCGGCGAATATGCTCGCCTTGCACGCCAAACCAGTCGTCACATAATTTGCTAAAATAAAGGGCTGCAAAGCCAAGCTGGCTTACATATTGGTTTACGGTGTGCGCTGAATATTGTTTTTCAAACTTTAAATAGTCGCTAAATAGCGTTATGGGTGTACGCCAATTGTCGCTTAACTGGGTAGTATTAGGCGCATCGTCACTCATGCTAGTTTTTGCAACCGCAGGTGTAATGCGTTTATAAAGTCGAGTACAAAGAGGTTATCTTGAGCGGGCTCAAAATGGTTTACGTTACAGCTACCAAACGCCAAAATAGCGATAGGGTGTTTAGTGTCACCAATTAAATAAATCGCGACAGATTGTGTATCTTCACTAAATAATAATTCGCGCTCTTGCTGATTAATACGCCCTAAATAATGCCCAGAATGGGTAAGGCGATGCGCAATAAGCTCGTCGTACTCGGGATTGTATTTTACTAATTTGCAGTCGTTAACATCTTCACTTGAGCAAATTATATTGCGTAGATTATTTGCAAGAGTGTCAAAATCGTCATGATTCCAAAGCTGGCGATGGCACTGGCTAAACAAACGATATACAAGCTCGTTTTGCGTTGCATGTTTGCTCATAGCGTCTATTTGGCTTTTTAAAAGCGTGTTGTGCTCGCGTAATTGGCGTTGCTGAATATGTACTAGCGACGTTGCACCTTGAGCTTGCTGTTGCAGCTCAAGTTGTGCGAGTAGCTCTGGGTGCTGAACTAAAAAATCAGGATGTTGCTGTAAGTAAGCAATAACCTGTTCTTTACTTAGCTCGCTCATAGCGCTACTTGTCCGTCGAACACGTGCTCTGCCGGGCCGGTCATGCGTACCGGATGACCTTCGCCACTCCAACGTACTTGTAGGCTACCGCCTGGTAAATCTACTTGAACGGTTGTTGATAACTTATTTTGCATATGACCAATCACCATTGCTGCACACGCACCTGTGCCACAGGCTAGGGTTTCGTTAACGCCGCGCTCCCACACTCTTAATTTAATGTGTTCTTGCGATACAACTTGCATAAAGCCAATGTTGGCTTTTTGCGGAAAGCGTTCGTGGTTTTCAAGTAATGGACCCAATATATCAACTTGCGCGGTGGTTACGTCGTCAACCTCTAGCACGCAATGCGGGTTACCCATAGATACCGCGCCACTAAATACAGTGTGTTCTTGCGTTCTAATAATATAAGTAAGCTCGCGCTTGCTCGCTTTTAAAGGGATTTTACTTGGCTCAAAATTAGGATGACCCATGTTAACCGTTACTTGACCGTCTTTTTCTATGTAGAGCGTTAAGTTGCCCGACTTGGTCGACACCGTAATTTTATGCTTGTTAGTAAGGCCCTTCATACGTACAAAGCGGGCAAAACAGCGTGCGCCGTTACCGCATTGTTCTACTTCGGTACCATCGGCATTAAATATTCGATAATGAAAGTCGAGATCAGGAGAATATGGCGCTTCAACCATCAGCAATTGGTCAAAGCCAATGCCAAAATGGCGATCTGCCAATTTTTTGATTTGATCTCGCGACAAAAAAACATTTTGTGTAATGTTATCAATCACAACAAAGTCGTTGCCTAAGCCGTGCATTTTGGAAAAATTAACTAACATAGCGCTCTAATTCGGTTTTGCTCTGTGCTAATCATGCCACAGAGCAGCTAGTAGACAAAAACGTTTATGGTAAAACTTTCTCACCTTGATAAAGGCTTTCAATAGTTTCGCGTTCGCGAATAAGGTGATGCTGCTGACCATCTACCATTATTTCTGCAACACGCGGACGCGAGTTGTAGTTTGAGCTCATGGTAAAGCCATATGCACCAGCACTTCGTTGTGCGAGTAAATCGCCTTGTTTAAGCGCTAGTTCACGATCTTTTCCTAAAAAGTCGCCGGTTTCGCACACAGGACCCACAATATCAAAGTTGTGAGTAGGTGTTTCGTCGTCGCGAACGGATACCGGAATAATTTTTTGCCACGCTTGATAAAGCGCAGGGCGAAGCATGTCGTTCATACCTGCATCTACAATGGCAAAAAATTTGCCTTGGTTTTGTTTAATAAATTCAACTTGAGTAACTAAAATACCCGCATTAGCTGCAATAGCGCGTCCTGGTTCAAAAATTAGTTCAAGGTGTTTATAGTTAGCTAAGCGCTCGGTAACTTGCGCTGCATATTCACTTGGGTGCGGTGGTTGCTCGTTGTTATATGGCACGCCTAAACCGCCAC
Organism: Pseudoalteromonas sp. TB64; assembly: GCF_000498095.1. Classification (GTDB taxonomy): domain Bacteria; phylum Pseudomonadota; class Gammaproteobacteria; order Enterobacterales; family Alteromonadaceae; genus Pseudoalteromonas. The sequence goes on along the minus strand of NZ_AUTQ01000073.1, from coordinate 30,262 downwards.
CAATATCTAAGTGAGTTAGCTCAATACCGTTAGTTTTTAGCTCATCAATAAGCGCCATTAGTTTATCAAGGGCTTCTAAAAATGGTCTTACTTCAGTTAATTGAGAGCCAATGTGGCAATCAACACCAATTATTTTTAAGCCAGGTAAAGCTGCTGCTTGTTGATAAACACTCACGGCAGTTTGAATATCAATACCAAATTTATTTTCTTTTAAACCAGTAGAAATATACGGATGTGTTTTTGCATCTATGTCGGGGTTTACGCGAATAGAAATAGGCGCTTCTAGGTTAAGCTCGCAAGCCACTTCAGAAATACGCTCAAGCTCAGAGGCTGATTCAACGTTAAAACATTTAATGCCCAGTTTTAATGCGTAAGCTATTTCGTCAGACGTTTTAGCCACGCCCGAAAAAACCACTTTAGAAGCATCGCCTCCCGCTTTAATTACACGTGCGAGTTCGCCTTTGGATACAATATCGAAACCCGATCCTAGGCGCGCTAATATATTAAGCACGGCTATATTTGAGTTTGCTTTAACGGCGTAACATACCAAGCTTTTATGATTTTTAGTGGCGTTAGCAAACGCTAAATAATGGCGCTCAAATGTAGCACGCGAGTACACATAACACGGCGTGCCGTATTGCTGTGCTATGCTTGCCACACTTACATCTTCGGCAAATAATTGGTTGTTTTTGTAGTTAAAATAATCCATTTATTGCCCCTGACTTTGCGGTGTTTTGGCTTGCTCAGCGGTAGTGACTGGCTGAGCTGTATTTTGAGGTTGGTTTTGTTCTGTTTGTTGCTCTGGTAAATATAACGGACCGCTTTGTCCGCAGCCAGCTAAGGCGCTTAACAGTACAGTGCTTATTAATAGTCTTTTTAATTGTAAGGTATGTGTCGCTTTCATTAGATTAATATGGTTGCTGGCTTTATAATCGCAGAGTAACAGAATATCTAAAAAATGCAGCTATTCGCGGATGATTTTATTCCTGTTACACTAGCTGCACACTTTTAAAGCTAAAACGTACCCAATATTAGGCGGCTCGCCTGCAAAGGAAATAACAATGACTGAACACGAATATCACCAATTAGCCGAAGCTCTTATGTTCACTATTGAAGAGCAGGTTGATGATTGCGACGCTGATTTAGACTATGAATCGGCACAAGGTATTTTAGAAATAATTTTTCCTGATAAAAGTAAAATAGTGATTAACAAGCAAGCACCTTTACATCAAGTGTGGGTTGCGACTAAATTTAATGGTCATCATTTTGAATTACGTGGTGATAAATGGATAGATAACCGTTCTGGCGCAGAGTTTTGGGAATTTATGAACGATGCATCTACACGTCAAGCGGGTCAAGAAGTTAAGTGGCAATCAACACTATGAGTTTAGAATTTGTAGAATACCCAGCTCAAAGTGAGCACAAAGCAACGGTTATTTGGTTACATGGCTTAGGTGACTCTGGGGATGGTTTTGCACCAGTAGCACCACAGCTAAATTTACCAAGCGAACTTGGTATACGGTTTATTTTTCCACATGCGCCAGTGCAACCGGTCACCATAAATGGCGGCATGGAAATGCGTTCTTGGTACGATATTAAATCTATAGAATTAGATAAACGTGCCGATGAACAAGGTGTAAGAGATTCTGCTGCAAAGGTAGAAGAATTGATCAACCAAGAAATTGCTAACGGTATTGCTGCAAATAAAATTATTTTAGCTGGGTTTTCACAAGGCGGTGTTGTATCGCTACATTTAGCACCACGTTTTGAGCAAAAGCTCGGAGGTGTTATGGCGCTGTCTACTTATATGTGTGTACCGCAAAAGTTTGCTGATGAAGCAAAGCATACCGATTTGAATGTGTTTATGGCTCATGGTAGTCAAGATAACGTAGTGCCGCACAGTGCGGGAAGAAGTGCGTTTGAAGTATTAACAGCACATGACATGGATGTAAGCTGGCAAGAGTATCCAATGGCTCATCAAGTTTGTGCAGAAGAACTACAAGCTATTCGCCAATGGTTAATTGCCCGTTTAAGCTAATTTTGGAGCCGCTGAGGTTAATATGAGTCAAAAAATAGTTATTAAAGCAAATGTTAAACGCGAACCACAAGATGCCGTGCCAACGGTTAGTTACGTGTGGAACTGGCGTCGTATTGTGAGTATTTCTATGTTGGTACTAATGACCTCCGCTGCTGTTATTTACGGCTTAACGAGCGCAGTTAATGCTGAACAGGGCGAACATCCAAATGAGCAGGAACACTTTTTAAGTTTTAAAAATAGCGTAGAAAATGATGATACATTATTAAGTGATAATGTTGAAAATCAACTTATTACTGAGGCAAGTATTGACCCTATGCTTGTTGTGCAAGCACAGCAAAATGAAGATTCAAATAACAGTAATACTGTTGATGACCTTAACAGTATTACTAGTGGTAGTTCTAACGATACTGCTGAAATAAAGAGTTTCTCTCAAATTGATGATGAAGTATCAGTAGAACAAACTAATGTAGTAGCAGAGTCTAATATAGAGTTTATTACAGATGAAAATACTCAGTCATTAGCAGCGGTAGAATCCGGTATTAATAAAAATATTATTGAAGATAATACCGATGAAAGTAATACAGCGGTAAATAGTTTGAATAATAGCGAAGTCGATGAAGTAGATACTATTAACTTGCTGCCAGAGATAGAAAATGACGATGGCGCGTTGACCGGTACTGAAGGGTTTTCGCCAACGGCGCAAGTGGCGAGTGTAGCACTTGGCGCACAAATAGACACAGGTAAAATAAGCCGAGCAGTACTTACACGCAAGGTTAGTAAACGAGAGCCAACTAATGTGTTTGCAGCAGATATTCGCTTAAGTCAGTTTGAAGAAGATCTATCGTTTTTTAGCGAGTTGAAAAATTTACAAGGGCAAGAAATAAAGCACGTGTGGTCTTTTGAAGGCAATACAATGGCTGAAATTGCTCTTAACGTAACGTCTTCACGTTACAGAACATATTCAACAAAAAATATTATGGATTCACAAACAGGTCATTGGCGTGTTGATGTGGTTGATGAGCAAGGTAATTTAATTGCCCAAAAAGAATTTAGAATTTTAGCTGACTAAATACAGTTAAATAGTAGTAATTAATTGGATATCCCTATGACAGAAAAAACAAAATTAGTACGCATCGCAACTCGTAAAAGTGCTTTAGCACTTTGGCAGGCTGAGTTTGTAAAAGCACAACTTGAGCATTTTCATGCTGATGTACGTGTTGAGTTGTTCCCAATGTCGACTCAAGGGGATATTATTTTAGATACGCCATTGGCTAAAATTGGCGGTAAAGGTTTATTTGTTAAAGAGCTAGAGCAAGCTATGCTAGATGGTCGAGCAGATATTGCCGTGCATTCAATGAAAGACGTGCCAGTAGAGTTCCCAGAAGGATTAGAGCTGTATACTATTTGTGAGCGTGAAGATCCGCGCGATGCATTTGTATCAAATAACTTTGCTAATTTAGGCGAGTTACCACAGGGCGCTATTGTGGGTACCTCTAGCTTACGTCGTCAGTGTCAAATACGTGCGCTTCGCCCTGATTTAAAAATTCGTGATTTACGAGGTAATGTAAATACGCGTTTAGGTAAATTAGATGATGGTCAATACGATGCGATTATATTAGCTGCAGCGGGACTTATTCGTTTAGAAATGCAGGAACGTATTGCTGATTACATTGAGCCAGAAGTGTCGTTACCAGCAAATGGTCAAGGCGCTGTAGGTATTGAGTGTCGTATTGATGATGAAGTAACGAAAGCATTACTTGCACCACTTGAGCATACCCAAACACGTATTCGCGTAAATGCAGAACGTTCGATGAACCGCCATTTAGAAGGTGGTTGCCAAGTACCTATTGGTGCTTATGCGTTAGTTGATGGCGAGCAGGTGCATTTACGTGGTTTAGTTGGTGCCGTTGATGGCAGCGAAATTTTACGTGACGAAGTAACAGGTCATGTAAATGACGCAGAAAAACTAGGTATTGAGCTTGCTAAAAAATTACTAGCTCAAGGCGCAGACAAAATATTAGCTGAAGTTTATAGAGACGCATAAATGACACATATTCTGATAACTCGGCCCGAAGGAAAAGGCGCAGCCCTTGCACAGCAATTAGAGCAAGCGGGTTATCAGGCGTCTTTGTTTCCTGTATTAAAAATAACGCATTTAACACCCTCCAGCACTGAACTTAGCCCGCTGTTAAATGCGGATAAAATAATATTTATATCGCAAGATGCAGTCAGTGCACTTTCGCAATTAAAACCAGATATAAATACCAAAGCGCAGTTTTATGCGGTTGGACAGCAAACAGCAGACATTATATATGAGCAATTTGGTGTGCGCGCAGCAGTACCAAAGCGGTATGATTCAGAAGGGTTACTTGCACTTAAATCGCTTGAGCAGGTTGATGGCTGCAATATTGTATTGGTTAAAGGTCAAGCAGGACGCCCCGATATTGCCAAAACACTTAAAGAGCGAGGCGCTTTTTTAAATAGTTGTGTGGTGTACAAGCGCGAACCAACAGAAGAGTTAATTGCTGACTGGACAGACCACTGGCAAACCCAGAATGTACAGGGTATAGTCTTAACAAGTAATGCAGCAGTTGATGCAATATTCAAAAATGTTGCTGAACTAGAACTACAATGGTTACAACAGTGCCAATTTTATGTTGCCAGCGAGCGGATAGCCGCCTATTTACAGCAGCAAAAAGTAAGTTTGGCTAATATACACATTGCAGCAGGAGCTAGCGATACAGCTATGTTTGCCTGCATTAACCAGCAAGGTAGCAAAATGAGCGAACAGTCAAAGCCGATCAAAGCAGAAAAAACCAATCCTACAACGTCTAACGCAGTGCCTTTAAAAAAGAATGATGTAGAAGCCAAAAAAACAACTGAAAATAACAAACAAAAGGTAAGCAAAGTTGCAGTACTTGCGCTTCTTATTTCGTTAATAGTTGCATCTGGTGTTGGCTATGAGTTTTATCGAAAACTGAATGCTGGCAAAGTACAAAATTTAGCGGTAAATGAGTTAAGCGACCAAAATAAGCAACTTCAAAAAGAGCTACAAACGCTTAAATCGGCGCAGTTTAATTTGCAGCAAGCGCTATTGGATAGTGAGAAAAAAGTTGCTGCAGCACTTAATGAAAGCACTGCTCAAAATCAGCAAGAGCTAAAAGCAGCATTGCAAAAGGCGCAGCAGCAAGGCTCGTCTTTAAATCCACAAGAAGTAACTAGCTTGCAGCGTATGGCTGAGTTTAAACTATGGGCTGAAAAAGATTACCAAGGCACTAGTGCTGTTTTAAAACGCTTAGATGCATTACTTAGCGAACACCCAGGAACCATTGAAGTGCGCCAAGCTATTATGCAAGACATACAAACGCTTGATAGCCTCAAACCTATAGCAACAGAGGCTATTTATTTACAGCTAAACAGTGTGCTTGGTAGTGTTGATGATTTAGTTTTTAATGCGGTTAACTTGCCAGAAGAAGCTTCTGCAATAGATGAAAATGCTTTAAGCGATGACGTGAGTGATTGGCAGCAAAACCTGAGTAATAGCTGGAATAAAATTGTGGATAGCTTTATTACTATTCGCCAGCACGAGGGTGTTTCTATTGAGCCATTACTTACGGATCAAGAGCGCCATTTAATTAATCAACGTATCAAGCTTAATATAACCCAGGCACAAGATGCACTTATGAGTAAGCAGGCGAGTATTTTCTTTAGCGCCTTAAGTGAAGCAAAACGTTTAGTTGGTGAGTACTTTAAGCAAGACGATGATGCAACCAAAACTGCACTTAAAGCGTTGTCTAAACTCGAAAAAGAGCAGCTTAATTTTAATCCAAAAGTAACCTTAAATAGCACAAAAAAGGTTAAGGAGTGGGCGCAATGATAGGGCTAATTATTTTAATAGTAGTTATTGTTGTTGTACTAGCGCTTACTCCATTTGTGCTAGATGAAAAAGGTTATGTACTTATTTCATTTAACAATATGACGATAGAAGGCACGATAGTATCGTTTTGTATAATGGCAGTCATTACCGCTGTTGTTCTATATTTAACATATAAATTAATTCGTTATTTATTATCAATTTATCGAAATACTAAACATGGCTTTTTTGCACGTAGCCAAGAGCGTAAACAAGCAGCTATTGAGCAAGCACTTTGGAGCGCCATTAATGATGATTACGAGCATGTAGAGCAGGCTCTATCAGGTAATAGCGTTCCAGATAAGTTTGAAGATATTCGCTTAGCATTACTTGCCAAAGCAGCGCTTGCTAGTAATCAAACAGATAAAGCGCTTGAACATTTATTCGAAATAAGCCCAGAGCATCAATTAAAAGTCGCGAAACTTTGGTTAGCAAGTGGCGATAGCAGTGCAATTGAATCGCAAATGCGTGTAAGTGCTGAATCTAAAAAAGCGACTCCGCTTGAGTTAATGCTTTATACAGAGGTGTTAGTGCAACAACAGCACTTTAGTACTCTGGAAGATTTTTTACCAAAATTATTACGCAAAAAAATATTCACAAGCGAGCAGTGGACTCGCGTTTTTAGTGCTTATTTTTCAGCGCAGCCGGCTGAAGAAATTACTAATAAATATAAGCAGCTCCCTAAAAAGCTACAAGCTTATGCGCATATCGCTTATTTAATGAGTATGACAGCGGCAGGTAAGCTAACTGTGATTGAGGGCGACTTAATTAAAATGGTTAAACATAATGATCAACATGAGCAGCTTGCTTATATATTAAGTGGTGTAAGTAGTGCCGACGCTATTAAGTTACAAATCAGCATTCAAGATCGCCTTAAAAAAGATGAAAACAATAATGCATTATTGTTAGCACTTGCTTGTCTTTCTAATGCTCAAGGAAATTATGACCTTGCGGCTAGAGTGTTTGATAAGGCACTGAATTTGGATAATAAAAAACAATTTACCCAACAGGCTGCATTAAGTTATAAAAATAGCGCACAAGCAGAAAAGGCACTCGTTTTATATCAATAAATAACTACACTATAACTACTTAGAATTTTTAGTAGTTCAGGAGCACAAGCATTGAAAAAATATTTATTATTAACCTTTAGCTTGGCTTGTGCTTACTTTTTTACTGGATATTTTAGTAATTACCTTCTTGCTATCGATGGATATGCAGTTGCCTCATGGCCACCCTCTGGTATTGCCCTTGCTAGCTTTTTAATTTGGGGTCGAAAAGTATTTCCTGGAATTATGATTGGTGCCTTATTTACTAATTTAATTCACCTTGATAAAGCAGCNGCCGATATTTTACAGTTAAATGTGTTATTGCAAGCAATTGGTGTAATGTTAGCGGCGACTTTGCAAGCTTGGGTTGGTAGGCAAATTATAGTTAATGTAATAAAAGCACCGCTCGATTTATCTTCTATAAAACATAGTATACAAAGTTTAATTGTTGGTGGACCAATATGTTGCACCATTGCTGCTAGTGTTGGCACTAGCTTATTAGTATTAAATAATGTAATACCGATACACGCCGCCTTTGATAACTTTATAGCATGGTGGATAGGCGATAGCATTGGTGTATTAATTTTTACTCCTTTATTACTCGCTGCATTTAATTACTCTGAAATGCGTCATCGTTTGCAGGTTATTTTGCCCTCGTTATTAATTTATACACTTATAAGTATTAGTTTTTATGGTGCTGCCAGCGTTAAAAAAGAAAAAGATAGCCAAAAGCAAGAAGCTAAAGTACTTGCTGTACAAAATGCCATAAACCAAAAGCTTGACGGAATTACTGCTCACTTAGGATTGCTAGCTACATACTTTGCTAGTAGTGATGACGTGAATTTTAGAGAGTTTAAACAGTTTACTTCAAAGCAACTGGACTACAGCCAAGAAATTTTAGCATTTGAATGGATACCTTATGTACCAGCAAATAAACGCACAAATTTTGAAGTCCGTGAAAATACAGCCCCTGATAAACCTTTTTACATAAAAGAAAAGTCACTTGATGGAGGTTGGCAACCTGTAGGTGCCCGTAGCAATTACTTCCCTGTAAAATATGTATACCCTTTGGAGGGTAATGAAGATGTTTTAGGGTTTGATTTAGCTTCTAGTAAAGTAAGAGGTGCTGCGCTTAGTAAAGCGAAAGAACTTAATGAACTTGCGCTAAGTGAGCCAATTAATTTAGTCCAGAATACATCTGAAAAAGGTGTACTCTTTTTATATCCTGTTTTTGGCGAGTCATCTACCGAAGATGATTTTCAAGGTTTTGTGGCAGCAATTGTTAGTCTTAAACGTTTATCGCAAACACTGTTATTTGATCACAACAACTTAATTTCAGCTAGCTTTTTTGATACAACGACACTAGAGAAAAAGCAGCCAATTTATATTGCCGATACCGATAATTCACAAATGCTGTTTAAGCAATATCAATTGTTGATTGGCAAGCGTATGTGGCAGGTCGAGTTATATGAACCACCAGTTAGAACGCCTTGGTTAATGTATTGGCTTGCACAAATTGTAGGTATGTTATTTGTGTGGTTACTGATTACATTTTTGATTTCAGTTACTGGTACAAATATACAAATTCGTAAACAGGTAGCTAAGCAAACACATACATTACGTAAAGAAAAACAAAAAGCAGATGAAGCGAGTTATATTAAAGGGCAATTTTTAGCAAACATGAGCCACGAAGTTCGCACGCCTATTAATGGAATAAAAGGGCTGCATTATTTAGCGTTACAGCAAAATAACTGGCAACAGGCTCGAACATATATAGAGCAAGCTGATGGTGCACTTGGTGTGTTATTAAGAGTGTTAAATGATGTCCTCGACTTTTCTAAAATGGAAGCAGGCAAACTCGATTTAATGCAAGAGCCTATCAATGTAGGTAACTTAGTTGATGAAATGACTAATTTGATACAATTTGAAGCTGATGTTAAGTCATTAAACCTTCAATTAGATTATGATAAAACAACAAATTTGGTAATTTACAGCGACCCGATCCGCTTAAAGCAAGTGCTCTTAAATTTACTTAATAATGCAGTTAAATTTACTCCCAAGGGAGACGTTACTCTTAAAGTGTGGCAATCACAAAAAATGACCTATTTTAGTGTTAATGATACAGGGATAGGCATTAATGCAGCTGCACAAAAAAAATTATTTAAACCTTTTTCACAAGCTGATAGTTCAACCTCTCGACAGTATGGTGGAACCGGTTTAGGTTTAAGTATTTGTAAAAAATTGGTTGAGCTTATGGGAGGCGCTATAGATTTAGCAAGCCATGAGGGAAAGGGTTCTACATTCACATTTAGCCTACCATTGAGTTCCCCACTGCCTAAAGCAGAGCAAATACAGCAACAATATGATGAAATAGATGTCGATACCTTATCGTTTGCTGATTACCGGTTACTCTTAGTTGAAGATAACCCGCTTAACCAGCATGTTGCTAGTGCAATATTAAAAACCAAAGGTTGCATAGCCGATATAGCGAGTGATGGTTTTGAGGCAATAGAAAAGTTGACTGAAAATACTTATGACATTGTTTTGATGGACATTCAGATGCCAAAAATGGATGGCTTACAAGCCACTAAAGTTATTCGTAATGAGCTAGGGTTAATTGATTTACCTATTATTGGTTTGTCAGCAAATGCGCATGATGATGATGTTAAAAAAGCAGCTACTTGCGGAATGGATAATTATATAACTAAGCCGATTGATGCAAATACATTATTTAAAACACTATGGCATCATTTATCGCATAAATAAGCTGCATTATTTTTTGCATAAAAAGCAGACATATGACCGCTTAAATTTGCTACAAACCATATAGACTTGAAAAATAACTATATCTGCGTATCATGCGCGCAAATTTAACTAAACTGGGTTGCTATTATGATCAATAGAAAATTACCTTTGCTAGATATTCATCGCCATTTAGACGGTAATGTACGTGCGCAAACAATATTAGAACTTGGTCGTCAGTTTAATATAGAGCTACCTGCAGATAACGTTGAGGCATTAATTCCTCATGTTCAAGTTATTGACCCAGAGCCAAACCTGATGGCTTTTTTACAAAAGTTAGATTGGGGTGTCACAGTACTTGGCGACTACGATGCGTGTAGACGTATTGCTATTGAAAACATTGAAGATGCACAAGCCCAAGGGCTTGATTATGTAGAGCTACGATTTAGTCCTTACTACATGGCACAAAGCCAAGGTTTACACCCAGAAGGGGTTGTAGAGGCGGTTGTTGATGGTATTAAGTCAGCAACAAAGGGTGCGAATATAAAAGCTAACTTAATTGGTATTCTATCGCGTACTTATGGCATAAAAACATGTCAAAAAGAGCTAGATGCATTACTCGCGTTTAAAAATGATTTAGTGGCTGTTGACTTAGCTGGTGATGAGATTGGTTTTCCGGGCGAGTTGTTTGTAGAGCACTTTAAACAAGTACGAAATGCTTATTTGGCTTCTACTATTCACGCAGGTGAAGCGCTCGGCGCTCCAAGTATTTGGCAAGCAATTAACGAGCTAGGCGCGAGCAGAATAGGGCATGGCGTAAAGGCAATTGAAGATGCAAAACTAATGGATTACTTACGTGATAACCGTATTGGTATTGAGTCGTGCTTAACAAGTAATATTCAAACCAGCACAGTAAACGACTTGGCTAAACACCCGCTTAAACAATTTTTAGATCATGGTATTTTAGCGTGCATTAATACTGATGACCCTGCGGTTGAAGGAATTGAAATTGAGTATGAATATGCAGTTGCAGCCCCTAAGGCTGGTTTATCCCAAGCTGATATGGAAAAAGCCCAAGCAAATGCATTAGAAATAGCATTTTTAAGCGATGGTGATAAAAAAGAGCTTTCAGCACTCGTTAGTGCACGTTAAGTTTTTAATACTGTAAATATAGAAATGCCGCTTTATAAGCGGCATTTTTGTATTTGTAATGTCAGTTTAATTAACGCGTTTGACAGCTAACGTAGTTATTACAAAGTGCTTTAAGTATATCTGAGCGGCTTATCATACCAATCACTTTAACACCCTCTACTACTGGGTAATTTTTTGGTTTACCTGTTTTCATTTGCTCGGCTAGTTCAATAATATTGGTTTCGCCACTAACAGTAACAACGTCTGTTTGCATTAATTGCGACACTTTAACCATGCCGTCACAAAAATAGCTGCTGTGAGTTAGAGGTTTTAGTAATTCTTGTTCGGAGATGAATCCAACTAGGCATCTGTTCTCGTCAAATACTGGCGCGCCAAGCAGTTTAAATTTTTGTAGTTCTGCAATTGCTGTGGTCATTTCTGTTTCAGGTGTTATGTTTGGCAACTTACGCTGCATAAAATCTTTTACTTTTGTATTTAGCATTAGGGTCTCTCCCGCTGATGTTCTATACAGAGTATGGTTTATAGATAGGGATTTAGGAAATTGTTTATATTGATGAAGTTGATAGTTTTTAACTATTAAGTATTTGTCTTTATATAAAATAAAAGCACCGATGAGGTGCCTTTATTTATAATTGAAAGTTAATTTCAGTTATTTTATAAATGCGAATGCATCTGCGTACATGTTTTCACGAATTGCACCATGGGTAATAAAGTCATCGCGCACGATACCTACCATGTCAAAACGACCCGCCATGTAAATATCGTATGGTTCAAGCGATACAATATCTTGCATTACCGCTTTGTGTACATAGCCAGTATGACCTTGCCAATTAGCAGATGGATTTTCTACCACAGGGATAAATTCAAAGTTTTTATGACTATCAGCCCACGTTTGCATTTCTGTGTGTGCGTATAAAGCAGACTCTTCTTTTACGCCCCAATAAAACAATACTGGGCGGTCACATTTAATTTCAGCTAAGTGGTCAGCCATTGATTTAGCGTATGAGAAACCAGTACCGCCAGCAAGCAAAATAATAGGGCGCTCACATTGTAGGCGTAATTGCGAAATACCAAGACCAGCTTCAATGTCTACCAACTGCGTATTGCTATGAGCATTTCGTAGGTGTTCTAATGACTGCATTGCATATGAATCAGCTCCCGATGCGCCAATGTGCAGTTCTATTTCATCACATTGTGAAGGGCGACTGGCAATAGAAAAAGCACGTTTGTCTTTTTCGCTCAATACGAGTTGCATGTATTGACCAGCTTCAAAGGTCACAGGTTGTAGTGGCTTTAAAATTACTTTATGAACAAATTCTGTAAGTGGGCTGATAGCTACAACTTCAGCTTTTAATGTTTGCATTTTTTACCTTTTAGCAGCGCTTTTCACAGCAGATACGCAATAGAATAAATCGATTCTAGCATATCTGCAGGGTTATTTTATAGCCTGTTTATATTATACTAATTCGCAATAATACTTGAGCAATTTGAGTGTTTAAACCTGACGTTAACTGCATTATTATCGACAAGTTCTTTAGCTATAAACGGCTACTTAATTAAGCGAATTGATTTTATATAAACATTTAAAGAATATTAAGGCTTTCCCAAATATCATCTACACGATCTTTGGTGTCTTTATCCATAACAATAGGCTCACCCCATTCTCGAGTAGTTTCACCAGGCCATTTGTTGGTTGCATCCATTCCCATTTTTGAACCCAGACCAGATACTGGCGATGCAAAGTCGAGATAATCTATAGGTGTGTTTTCTATTAATGTTGTATCGCGAGCAGGATCCATTCGGGTTGTGATAGCCCAAATAACGTCTTCCCAATCGCGGGCATTAATATCGTCATCGCATACAATTACAAATTTAGTATACATAAACTGACGTAAGAACGACCAAACTCCCATCATCACGCGCTTGGCATGGCCTGGATATTGTTTTTTCATCGTTACAATCGCCATGCGGTATGAGCATCCTTCTGGCGGAAGGTAAAAGTCGACAATCTCAGGAAACTGCTTTTGTAATATAGGCACAAACACTTCATTAAGTGCCACACCTAAAATAGCCGGCTCATCAGGCGGACGACCAGTAAATGTGCTGTGATAAATAGGATCTTTACGGTGCGTTAAGTGAGTTACAGTCATAACTGGAAAGTTATCAACTTCATTATAGTAACCAGTATGATCGCCATAAGGTCCCTCTGGCGCCATTTCACCTGGCATTATGTAACCTTCAAGTACTATTTCTGCACTGGCAGGGACTTGTAGGTCATTTGAAATAGACTTAACAACTTCGGTTCTGCTACCGCGTAATAAACCGGCAAATGCGTATTCGCTTAATGTGTCGGGTACCGGTGTTACTGCGCCAAGTATTGTCGCAGGGTCTGCACCTAGTGCTACTGAGACTGGGTAAGGTTGCCCTGGATTTTCTTTGCACCATTCTTGAAAATCAAGCGCCCCCCCACGGTGTGATAACCAACGCATAATTATTTTATTTTTACTTAATAATTGCTGGCGATATATACCTAAGTTTTGGCGTTTTTTATAAGGTCCTTTAGTAACCGTAAGGCCCCAAGTAATTAATGGTGCAGCATCACCTGGCCAACAATGCTGAATAGGTAATTTAGTTAAATCTACATCATCACCTTCTAAAATTACTTGTTGGCAAGGCGCTTTTTTAACTTCTTTTGCTGGCATATTGAGCACTTGCTTAAAAATAGGTATAGCGCCTAGTGCTTCTTTAATGCCTTTTGGTGGATCAGGTTCTTTTAAAAATGCGAGTAGTTTACCTACTTCGCGTAATTCACTAACCTCTGTTTGGCCCATGCCCATTGCTACGCGTTTTGGTGTGCCAAATAAGTTGGTAAGCACCGGCATATCGTAGCCTTTTGGATTTTCGAATAATAACGCAGGGCCTTTAGCACGCAATGTGCGATCAGATATTTCGGTCATTTCAAGATACGGGTCGATTTCTTGGGTGATACGTTTAAGTTCGCCTTTTTTTTCAAGCAAATCGATAAAATCACGTAGATCTTTGTATTTCATTGGAGGCCGCTATTAAGCAAAAGAGTTAAAGTATTATACCCAGTTCATGCAAGGCAAGTCATTACTTGCACTCAAAACTTACAGCGTTTCATACTCGTTAAGATATATAAAAGTTGATAGGTGTTTTGGGTTTGCTTGCTAGGGCGGTTATAGCTACTAATACGCTTAATTGCTTTATTTGGTTCAGCATGGAGCTTTATCTATTACTTATTAGTTTAATTTGTAGTGCATTGATACTTTTTACCCGCAATTATTAGCATTGCGTTATTACCTTTACCCCAAAATAAAACATTCTCATTTATATATTTATTACCCGATGCGCTCTCTTCGTGATTGAGTAAATAAATGTCATTATTAAAAGTAAGTTCAGCATTTTTGTTATTAATAACATTTAGTACTACAGTATTTTTATTACATAAATAGGCAGTACTTATTTGTTGGTCGCTACATGCGGTTAAGCTAAGTAAGCTGGCCACTATGACCAAATGCACTTTCATTTTTCCTCCTTTTATCTTATTAAGTCCCTATTTTAAGCTGACTTATTTACTTAGTTTGTATGAGAATAACAAAGCAAAATTAACCGTTGGTGAAAGTAGCGCTTTACGTTATGTTTATAGCAATATTTTTTAAGCTCGGAAGCTTTATGGCTGGCACTAACCTTTTAACTTTATTAGACGATATAACCACCTTACTTGATGACATTGCGACAATGAGTAAGGTTGCAACAAAAAAAACCGCTGGTGTATTAGGCGATGATTTAGCACTTAATGCACAGCAGGTTACAGGTGTTGCTGCAGAACGTGAGTTGCCAGTTGTTTGGGCTGTCGCTAAGGGTTCATTTTTAAATAAAGCGATGTTAGTACCCGCCNGCTTTATTAATTAGTGTGTGGCTGCCTTGGTTAATAACACCACTGTTAATGATTGGTGGTTTATTTTTATGTTTTGAAGGAGCCGAAAAAGTATTTGCTAGGTTTTTACCTCATCACAATGAAGCGGTAGATGAAAATGAAAAATTAGATTTAGTTGAGTACGAAAAACAAAAAATAAAAGGGGCAATAAGAACTGACTTTATTCTTTCTGCCGAAATTATTGTGATTACTTTGGGCACAGTGGCTGGCGCTACATTACTTAACCAAGCTTTAGTGCTTTGTGTTATCGCAATTATAATGACCATTGGTGTTTATGGCTTAGTTGCAGGTATTGTAAAACTGGATGATGCAGGACTTTATTTACTCAACCAATCTAAAGTGTCAGCTAATAAATTTAAAGAGCTACTTGGGAAAGGCTTACTAGCAGCAGCGCCTAGGTTGATGCAGTTTTTAGCATTTGCGGGCACTATTGCGATGTTTTTAGTAGGCGGCGGTATTTTAGTGCATGGTGTTGAGTTACTGCATCACACGCAGATAGATGTAACAAGTTATGCTCAGTCGATGGCTGGCGGCACAGGAGAAGTATTAGCGCCTCTATTGTTTGATGGTTTGCTAGGCGTTATTGCCGGCTTAGTTGTTGTGCTTATACATGTAATTTATACAAAGTTATTTAAAAAATAGTTTATAGCTGGCGTACTTGTTGCGCCAGCTATATTTAAATTCACTCATTCACAGTTAGCTATTTTACAAAGCGATTCCAATTCAAATTGTGCTTTAGTATTTTTTTGCTCAATGGCCTTTTTATACCAATAAATAGCCTGTTGATAATTTTGAGCTATTCCCTGACCATCACGATACATTTGCGCTAAATTTAATTGTCCCCATTGAGAACCCGATTCAGCAGCTAGCTTAAAGCTATCAAATGCTTCAACAAATAACTTATCTTTAAAATAAATTATGCCTTGTTGGTTGTTTTTATCGAGCTTTAAGCCTTTATATAAAGGTTTAGGTTTGGGAGGAAACATCACAAACCCGCCATAAAGGCTGTTGGCATAAGGACGTAATACGTCGTAAATAGCTTCGTCTTTATACAAACGCTTTATTTCATCACGAGGGAGGGTGATTGTTTTAGTGGAGAAGTAATTGTCTTGAATTAGTTGGCTAGTACGCATTGCCAAAGTAATACTGTTGTTACGTTTATAACTGTAGTTACTTATCTGAAAGGTAATAAATTGTTCGTCAAAATTTAATACTTGAGCAATTCTTAAATTGGTTAGGGTCCAAGGTTCGTGTGTAAATTTGTCGGCATGTATTAAGTAGGTGTCGTATATTTTAGGGCTATTTAAATAAGATTGCTTTTGGATTTCGGTATTAAGATGTTGTTGATAAAAAAACAAAACAATCCAGAGCAATAAAAATACGCCAATAAAGTATTTAGGCAGGCTTAGTTTTTCTATTAACGGTAGTTGCGTTATTTTAACGGGTTCGTTTTTTCCGCATTGATAGCATTCGCGTTTGTAATTTAATTTTAAAGCGAGCATAGGTAAAATGCTAAATCGTAAATAGCGGCTTTTATTTACTAAATGATAGGCGTCGCTTTGACAATGAGGGCAGCGTATTATTGGTGCAAAATGTGGAAATGATTCACTCGTGTTAAAAAGCAACATAAAGCACGCTCCTTGTTTTAATTATTTAAAGGTAAAACAAGTAGCGTGTTAGTTAAAGCTGCAAACTGTAAGTAAGTGTGTCTGTTATTACTTATTTTGAGCTTTAGGTTTAATTGTTGTTTTTGCATCAGCAGCCATTAACGCAAACACAGCGTATGCAGCGGTGTTTTGACGTAGCTTAGCAGGTGTTATTTTATCAAGGGTATCGTCGGCTGTATGGTGATAATCAAAGTAATCTGTTCCATCTTGAGCAAGTTCAAAAATAGGCGCTGACGTTGCTGCTTTAAGTGGAATTAGGTCAGGGCCACCATTCGCTTGGTTTTTACCAATATACTCAATATTTAATGGCGCAAGCTCTTTTGCTATAGCGCGTACTACAGGAAGCGAAGCGGCATCTACATTTGATTCAAAAGCATATACTACATCGGCGCCAAAATCAGACTCAGCGGCTGCAACAATATTGTTTAATTCGTTTTTATGCTCTGCAAAATAAGCTTTTGCTCCCCAAAGGCCAAGCTCTTCGGCTGCAAAAAGCACTACGCGAATGCTGCGCTTAGGGCGTTTTACATCACTAATATGTTTAGCGGCTGNCTGCCATTGTTAGCCCAACGCCTGCGCCATCATCTAATGCGCCAGTACCTAAATCCCAAGAATCTAAATGTGCGCCAATAAGTACGTATTGTTCAGGGTTTTCAGTACCATTAAATTGACCAATAACGTTATAACCTGTGCCTTCACCTAGATTTTCGGTTTGCACGTTAATATTTACCGACACGTCTTTATTTAAAGCAATAAGTCGTGCAATTTGATCTGCATCTGGGTTAGCAATTGTTACGTTAGGTATTTTTGTAACACCTTCTTTGTAGTAACTACCGCCAGTGTGTGCAAAACGATGATGACCGGTACTTACCGAGCGCATCATGTAGGCAACAGCCCCTTTTTTAGATGCTTCTATAGCACCTGTACCGCGTGCTTTTACAGCAGGTCCGTAACCATTCCCGTCTATATCGCGGTTCATACGGTAATTAATATACGCAATTTTACCTTTTAAACTGTTTGCCGGTGCGGCTTTTAATTCATCAAGTGTTTCGAATAATACAACAGGCGCTGTGATCCCATCTTTTGGCGTGCTTATACTGTTACCTAATGCAGTTAAGTGCAGTGGTTGCTCGCTTGGTGTTAGTATTTTTCCGCTTTCGCTATAACGGCGCCATTCAGGAAAAGTCGCTTCTTCAAGCCATACTTTATCAAAACCAAGCTCATTAAATTTAGCTTTAGCCCATGCAACCGCTTTTTTATCGTTTTCAGTGCCGGGTAAGCGAGGGCCAACTTCAGTTGTTAATGACTCTAGTAATTTATAGCTTAAATCACTATTTAGAGCAGAGGTGCGTACTTCGTCTACTTGTTGTAATTGCTTTTGGGTAAATTCGGCGCTGTTAGCGTTTGCAGCCATACTGCTAGTAAGCAGTAATGCGGTAATGATTTTTTTCATTTGGGTAAGCCTTTTTAATAATTAACACTATTAAAGCATGTAATAAACGCTATAAAAAATAGATGAGATGAATAGGCGTTGTAATGGGTTTAATACTGTTAGGTATAAATGTTTAGATGTAAAAAAGCCCACGTAAATGTACGTGGGCTATATTTTAAAGCTGTTATTTAGGCATTTATTTAAAAGCTAAATTGCGCTGCTAAACGAAGATTTGTGCCCTCGCCAACAGTTACATTATTAGTTCCGCCACCACCTAAGTAGCTTGTATCAAATAAGTTTTCGATGTTAAGGCGTAAGTTAATATCGGTATTACTTAAGTTAAACTTATAAGTGGCACCTACATCAACACGTGTATATGCATCTTTAGTAATCGTATTATCGCTATCGGCAAAGCGCTCACCTTCGTAAAATGCACCAGCATTAAGTGCAATTGCGTCGTTGAATTCATAACGCGTCCAAAGTGATGCCGACCATTTTGGTGCATCGGTAGGGCGTTTACCTTCTAATTCTTCATCGCGTTCAAAGTTAGCATCTAGATACATAGTTGATGCCATAACAAATAAACGGTCAGTAGCGGCACCTTGCGCGCTGACTTCAACACCTTTATGACGTTGTTCGCCTACTTGGTTTGTTTCACTTGTGAATGAGCCAATAGGAGTATCAAGCTGTTCGCTAACAAGAGTACCTTCTTTGCTAATATCAAAAATAGCACTGGTAAGCATTAGGCGGTCATCAAATAATTGCCATTTAATACCAATTTCTCTTTGCTCAGATGTAACTGCATCTAATTTCATGCCGTTATTTACATCAGTTTCGTCAATCAATGTTTCGCTACCTTGAGGTTCAAAACCTTCTGAGTAACTAGCATATATAGTAGCAGAGGCATTTGGGTGATAAAGCACACCTACTTTTGGTACAAATGATTCGTTATCATTTCCTGTGCTATTTTGTTTGTCGTAACGACCACCCAACGATAGTTGCCATTCTGGCGAGAACGAAATTAAGTCTTGAACGTAAATACCGTAGTAGTCATATTCAGTTTCGCTTACGGTATCATCTGTTTTGTAACTTATTGAAGGGCGAGGTGGCTCTGTCTGTCCAGCTGAAAAATCAAAAGAGTCGGCAGAGGTACGACGTTGCCCGTAGTAATAATCAAGCGAGTTTGCGCCAATTAAAAACTGATGTTGTAAACTTCCCGTTTTAAATTCACCAACGAAATCAATATACGCCGTTTTAAACTGCCAATCATCAAAGCGATCATAAGGGTTTGATTGATAGCTATCACCCTCAACAAAGTCATTTGGCATATTAGGTGCTGATTCAAAGCGTTGGCGCTCAAATGTTTGTTCGTTATAGCCAAGCTTTACTTGCCAGCTATCGGTTAAAAATACTTCTAGGTCTACACCTAGGTTTTCTACAGTTATATCGGTAAAGGCCCAAGACATATCACGGATTGTTTTATCATCACCAATTACATTGGTATTATCGTCTATCCATGCGCCAGTATCTAAACCTGCTTCGTCGTCTGTGCGGTCGTAATGCACACGTACTAATGCGTTGTCGCTAATATCGTAATCAACAACTAAAGCACCTAAAAATCGGTCGCGCTCACGGTTTTCACCATTTTGGTACTCACGCCAGTAATCAACATCTTGTTTAACTAAAATACCACGAGCACGTAAATCTTCTGATTCAGTCAATGCACCACTGGCATCTACCATAAAGCGAGTTGAGCCATGTTGGTCTACATCGGCACTGGCATTAAATAATGTTTGTGCTGTAGGTTTTTTAGTTACCATGTTAACCAAGCCACCAGGACCTGATTGACCATATAAAATGCTTGATGGGCCTTTAATTACTTCAACTTGTTGCAAAATTTCGATTGGTTGTTGATAGTGCGACCAATGCTGATGCCCATCACGTAAATAACCCGTAGATGAGCTAAGCTCAAACCCACGTAAGTTAAATACTTCACGATTTCGTTGCTGTGAGCCTGCCGTTAAACTTGCGTCATTTGTTAGTACTTCACCAAGTGTAGTGGCTAATTGCTCGTTAATTATGGTGTCTGTTATTACGGTAACAGATTGTGCGGTTTCAAGTAATGAAGCTGAGGTTCTCATTGCGCCATTAGCGTTATCTACTTTGTAATCGTTAAAGTAGCTACCTTTGACTTCTATACGTTCAAGGTCGGTAGAGTTTGCATATGCGTTTGTTGTAATACTTGCCAATAGTGCTATGTAAAGTGAATTCAGTTTCATTGATTGCTTCCAGCGCAGTTATGTAAAAAATAATCGCGATCTTAATGCAAACTACTATCATTTTCAACATCTTTTATTAACATGCTTTATAGTGTGTTTGTTCATGGTTGCCAATTGCGAATTCTGCTATTATTAGCAGCATATTTAGTGGGGCTTTCCCCCATGTTATTTTTATTGCTATGGAACTTACTGTGACTTCAACTGCTTTTTCATCTTTGGCTTTACCAGCTGGACTCGTTGATAACTTATCAACACTTGGCTATGCCCACATGACACCTGTACAAGCGCAAAGTTTACCGCCTGTACTTGCTGGTAAAGATATCATTGCTCAGGCAAAAACCGGTTCAGGTAAAACTGCTGCGTTTAGCTTGGGTGTGTTAGCTAAATTAAACGTAAAACGCTTTCGTATTCAATCTTTAGTGTTGTGTCCGACTCGTGAGCTTGCCGAGCAGGTTGCGGTTGAAATGCGTAAATTAGCGCGCGGTATCNCCATAATATTAAAATATTGACGTTATGTGGCGGTGTATCAATTGGTCCACAAATAGGCTCGCTTGAACATGGCGCACATATTATTGTTGGCACACCTGGTCGTGTTGATGATCATATTCGTAAAGGTACTTTACGTTTAGAAGATGTTGAAACGTTGGTACTTGATGAAGCCGATCAAATGCTTGATATGGGTTTTCAAGATACACTTGACGCAATTATTGAGCGTATTCCACAAAATCGTCAAACATTGCTATTTAGTGCAACGTTCCCAAGAGCTATTGAAGCAATTGCTAAACGTGTACTTAAAAATCCAGAAATGGTTAAAGTAGAAGAAGAGCAAGCCAAAAGTACAATTAAGCAGTACTTCTACAAAATGGATAATAATAAGCAGCGCTATCCAACGCTAAAATTATTATTACTTAAATTTACACCACAAAGTTGTGTTGTATTTTGTAATACCAAAGTAGAAACACAACAATTGTGTGATGATTTAGCTGATGAAGGCTTTAGTGCTGTTTCGCTACACGGTGATTTAGAGCAGCGCGATCGTGAGCGTACGTTAATTCACTTTTCAAATAAAAGTGCTTCAATACTTGTTGCAACCGATGTTGCTGCGCGTGGCTTAGATATTGATGACATGGATATGGTTATTAACTACCATTTAGCACATGACACGCAAACACATGTGCATCGTGTTGGTCGTACAGGACGAGCTGGTAAAAAGGGCATTGCATGTTCTATTTACGGTGAAGCAGAAGCGTTTAAAATTGCTCAAATAGGCGAACATTACGAACGCGATATTACTCCAGAGCAAATGCCACCATTTAATTTATTAGACAAGCCGCCTTATCGCCCTGAAATGGTTACTTTGATGATTGATTCAGGTAAAAAGCAAAAAGTACGTGCAGGTGATATTTTAGGTGCTTTAACGGGTAAAGATGGGGTTGCAGGTCGTCAAGTAGGTAAAATTAACGTACTTGATAACGTAGCGTTTGTTGCTGTTGAGCGTAACTCATTAAAACCTGCGCTACGTAAATTAACCGAAGGCAATATTAAAGGGCGAAAAATACGCGCTCGTCGCCTTACTCGTTAATTTATATTAATAATTAGTGCATTAACGAGTAGCTTTTTTTAGCTGCTCGTATTCCTCTTTTATTTTTTTAAACTTTACTTCGCAGCCGCCAGGCTTATCTGGGTGATTTTTGAGTGCATGTTGTCGCCAGCGTTTTTGTAACTCTTTAAGTGTAAAGTTATTTGGCAATTCCCACTCAATGGTAAGTTCATTATAATTTTTTTGCGTTAAGGTCGATATTGCACTTTGGCGTTTAAATTGCCCCCAAAAACTATTTAAAAGTGCATCAACGTCTTCTGTTGAGGTATCGTAGTTTTTCCAATCTAAATAATAATCTCTTAAATTTGTTTTAGTTATTAGTGGTTGATCATTACCTTTTTGTAAAAGTTCTATATGCAACGTTGAAATTAGTAATGTTTGAGGATGAATTTGAATCTGTAGTTGGTACAGTGCGTTCATAATTAAAAAATTACGCTTAAATAAATCACGTTCTGGATTTTTATCAAGTGTTTTTATTGCACCGTTATTTATAAGTTCTGATGCTAAAATATGAACTTGCCAAACTTGCTTTGTTAATATTAAATCAAATATCTGGTCAATCAGTGGGTTAAGCATTGTTTACGCCCTAGTAATTGGTGTATCTTCAGTAAAGATTACATTTGTTATAAGTAACAGTTTGAAGGATTGTAATTATGCAAGGCAAGCTTAAATGCCTCTTATTCATTGTATGCTGTGTATTGCTACCCTCTAGTTATGCTCAAAGTGCTATGTCGTTATTTGACGAGTTTAAAAAAGAGCAGCAATGGGATGCAAAACTTCAACTAGGTAATGCATTACTAACAAACCAAGATACCTCAAAAAAAGAGCGTGCTGAAATTTATTCATCAATGGCTAATTTAGCGCTTTCTGTTGATAACTATACAGGTGCTTTAGAGTATTTTAAGTTACTAGAGCAAGGTACATCAGTATCATTTTTACCTAATGAGCACTTTCGTGCAATTAAAATGCAGGGTGTTGCTCTTTTTTACCAAGGGCATTTTCAAAAAGCAATTGTGGCGTACACTCGAACACTTGCTATAGCTGAAAAAAATGAACTCTTATTAGAGCAAGCTAATTTATTAAATAATATAGGGTTAGCTTATTTTAATATGAATAAGTTAGCGCCAACACTCGAGTACTATTTAAAAGCGAAAGTGATTTATGAAGCGTTAGGTAGCGAGCAAGATAAAACAGATATTTTACTCAATATAGCGGGTGTTTATATTCGCCTATCGCGTTATGACAACGCATTTAGTATTTATCAAGATGTGATTAAAGTTTATCAAAAACTGGGTGATGAGAGTGGTGTTGCTCAAGTGTATAATAATATGGGTGTAGCTTATTCTGAGAGTAATCAGTTTGATTTAGCACTTCATTATTATCAATTAGCGCTTCGTTATTATTTGCCTGCCAATGACTATAATAAATTATCAACGCAATACACCAACCTTGCCAATGTAAACTTAATATTAAATAAAGTAGATATAGCGTATGAGCAAGCCAAGTTAGGTGCACAGTATGGGCTTAAAATTAAGAACCATAATTTAGAACTTAATGCATTGCACACTTTAGCGAAAATACAATTTGTAAAAGGCGAGTTGGGTGAAGCTCAATCGAATTTAGATCGTGCTATATTTTTAGCCCATGAAAATAGTAGTGAGCGAATATTAAGAGATGGTCTAGGGAGTCAATCATTGCTAGAAGCGAGTAAAGGAAACTACTCAAAAGCGATGTCTTTGCACGAGCAATTTATCAGTGAATTAAGAAATCTCAGAAGTGAATCAATTATAAATGCGTTAGCTGTATTGCAAAAGCAATTTAAAGCGACTCAGTTGAATCAAGAAATTGAGCAATTAAAGCAAGATAGAAGAGTACAAAAACTAAAAATGACTCAACGCTCACAGCTTACGCTGTTTATTTTTGTGTTATTTATTTTGGTTATTGTTACAGGGGTTGCACTTTACCGCCGTGGTGCAGAAAAACGTGCAAAGCAGCGTTTAGCCGAACAGGTAGAGCAGCGTACCTCTGAGTTACAAGCCGTAGCTCAAGAATTAAGAGAAGCGAACGAAATTAAAAGTCAGTTTTTAGCAAATATAAGTCATGAAATAAGAACACCATTGACGGCAATTTTAGGGCAAACAGATGATTTAATAAATGGTTTGTATGAGCCTGAACAACTTCAAGATGAGCTTAAAATAATTCAACGCCATAGCGATCATTTAAAAAGCTTAATTAACGATGTACTCGATTTAAGTAAAATTGAAGCAAATAGATTAGAGTTAAATATTTCGTGCTTCGATATTGTTCAATTAGTTAGTGATGTACACGCGATGTTTAGTACGCAAGCAAAAGCTAAAAATTTGCATCTAATTTTAGATAATCAAATAGGTATCGACTTCTATATAAAGCTTGATCTAACGCGCGTAAAACAAATACTAATTAACCTGTGTGCAAATGCAATTAAGTTTACTCGCGCAGGGCAAGTAATAGTCGCATTAAACAAAACAGAACAAGGCTTAGTACTTACAGTTAAAGACACTGGTATTGGTATGAGTTCTTCTCAATTAAAACTAATTTTTGAGTGCTTTAGCCAAGCAGATAATAGTATAAGTCGTCGTTTTGGTGGTACTGGGCTAGGTCTTAGCTTATCGCAACAGCTAGCCTCGATGATGGGTGGCTATATTAGTGTGCAGAGTGAATATAAAAAAGGAAGTCAGTTTTCTTTCTTTTTACCTTGCATAGAAGTCGATAAAGAATTAAATGTTATTGAAAACCAAGACTCTCCTGTTATTAGTAAGCAATTAAATGGTCGAGTTTTACTTGCTGAGGATCATCCAGACAATCGTAGATTCATTAGTCGTTATTTGCGTTCATTAGGGCTTGAAGTTATTGCTGTAGAAAATGGTGAGCAAGCAGTAGAGCAATGCTTGCAAGAATACCCTGACTTGGTTTTACTCGATATTCAAATGCCAGTAATGGATGGACGAGCTGCTTTTAAACTATTAAAAAAATGTGGTTTTGAACGTCCAATTTTTGCATTAACCGCTAATGCAATGAGCCATGAAGTGGATGACTATTTGGCGTTAGGTTTTAGTGGCTATTTAGCTAAACCTATTAATAAAGATTTATTTTATAAAGCATTATCTTTGCACTTAGAAGAGACAGAAGATCAGCAGCAAGTTAAGCAAACAGATATAGATATGAGCGACTTAGTAATTAGCTTTAAGCAAAGCTTTGCGTTGGAGAATGAGGCAATAACACAGCATTTTATAAATGAAGATTTAGAGGCGCTTCAAAAAGATAGCCATAGAATCTTGGGTGCTGCGCAAATGTTTGGACTTGATGAAATAGCATTGGCTGCTAAAAATCTTGATCGGGCATTATTACAAACCCAAAGCAATCGAAATATATTGCATATTAAAAAGCTAGTATCTAGCTTACAAACCGTTCTTAAAAAGTATAATGAAAGCTAGTTATATTGTTTAGTATTACGGTAATAGAAATAAAAAAAGCGCCAAATTTGGCGCTTTTTTATTTCGAATTTAAACGCTTATTGGCGTCTCATCGAGTCAAAAAATTCATCATTAGTTTTGCTCATCGATAATTTATCGATTAAGAATTCCATTGCATCAATTTCTGACATGTCATGAACTATTTTACGTAAAATCCAAAGCTTTTGAAGCTCATCTGGTTTTGTCAGTAATTCTTCACGACGAGTACCTGAGCGATTAAAGTCGATAGCTGGGAATACACGTCTTTCCGCGATTTTACGGTTAAGGTGTAATTCCATGTTACCAGTACCTTTAAACTCTTCGTAGATAACTTCATCCATTTTAGAGCCAGTATCGATAAGTGCTGTAGCAATAATAGTTAAACTACCACCTTCCTCAACGTTACGTGCAGCACCAAAGAAGCGCTTAGGCTTATGTAATGCGTTAGCGTCAACACCACCAGTAAGTACTTTACCTGATGAAGGAATAACAGTGTTATAAGCACGGGCTAAACGAGTGATTGAATCCAATAAGATAACAACATCTTTTTTGTGCTCAACTAAGCGTTTTGCTTTTTCGATAACCATTTCGGCTACTTGTACGTGACGAGAAGCTGGTTCATCAAATGTTGATGCAATAACTTCACCTTTAACTAGGCGTTGCATCTCTGTTACTTCTTCCGGACGCTCATCAATTAGTAATACCATTAATGTTGCATCTGGATGATTGTGTGTAATCGATTGTGCAATATTTTGCAGTAGCATTGTTTTACCCGCTTTTGGCGGTGCTACTAATAAACCACGTTGACCGCGACCAATTGGCGAGGCTAAATCAAGTACACGTGCTGTAATATCTTCTTTACTGCCGTTACCGCGTTCCATACGAAAACGTTCGTTAGCATGTAACGGAGTTAGGTTTTCAAAAAGAATTTTAGTACGAGAGTTTTCAGGCTTATCAAAATTAACTTCGTTTACTTTAAGTAAAGCAAAGTAACGTTCGCCATCTTTCGGTGGGCGAATAAGGCCTGAGATTGAATCGCCAGTACGCATGCTGAAACGGCGAATTTGGCTAGGTGAAACATAAATGTCATCTGGCCCAGCTAAGTAAGAGGCTTCTGATGATCTTAAAAAGCCGAAACCATCTTGTAAAATCTCTAATACACCGCCGCCGAAGATATTCTCTCCGCCTTTGGCATGGGATTTAAGAATGGCAAAAATAATATCTTGCTTTCTTAATCGGGCTACGTTTTCGAGCCCCATGGACTCAGCTAAGTTTACAAGTTCTTTTATAGACTTGTCTTTTAATTCGCGTAAATGCATATTGGTGGGTTCTTTATTACAGTTGTCATACTCAAAATCGCTTTGATCGTTGAGTGAGGTTTGTTGAATATAACTAAGGATTAGTTGGCTTTATAAACTAGCAGTTCACTGGCAAAGCGTCCAGTCTTTATACAAAATAAATTTAAAAAAAGGGCAAATAGCCCTTTTTTATAGTTCTAGCTTACAATTAGATGTTGTTTTCTAAAAACTCGATAAGTTGAGTTTTTGAAAGTGCACCTACTTTCGTTGCAGCTACTTGACCATCTTTAAAAAGAAGTAAAGTAGGGATGCCACGAATACCAAATTTTGGCGGTGTGCCAGCATTTTGGTCAATGTTTAATTTAGCAACAGTCACACGGCTGTCGTATTCATCAGCAACTTCGTGAAGAATAGGGGCGATCATTTTACAAGGTCCGCACCATTCAGCCCAGAAATCTACTAGTACTGGTTTATCTGATTGTAATACGTCAGCTTCAAAGCTATCGTCAGTAATTTGGATTATTTTCTCGCTCATTGCGCTCTCCGATTTAGTTAGGCGAAATATTTAGTGCGTATTTAAACACTCTTGTTTCTTATTGCAAGTTTAAACGTTATGCTTAAACGCTATGACTAAGACACATTTAACCGATAAAAAGTTTTCAGACTTTGCTATCGCACCGGAAGTGGTTGCCGGTTTAACCGAGAATGGGTTTGAATATTGCACACCTATTCAAGCAAAATGCCTACCTTTTATTTGTGATGGCCGTGATATTGCGGGTCAAGCTCAAACAGGTACAGGCAAAACGTTGGCGTTTTTAACGGCAACGTGCCATCGGTTATTACAATCTAGCAAAGCACC
Organism: Pseudoalteromonas sp. TB64; assembly: GCF_000498095.1. Taxonomy (GTDB): domain Bacteria; phylum Pseudomonadota; class Gammaproteobacteria; order Enterobacterales; family Alteromonadaceae; genus Pseudoalteromonas. The sequence continues at coordinate 2,787 of NZ_AUTQ01000073.1, read as the reverse complement.
TAGTAAACATCCAAGAGCCCTGATCATGGCCCCTACTCGGGAGCTTGCGATTCAGATACACAAAGATGCTAAAATTTTAGCGCCGCACTGTAATCTTAACTTAGGTTTAGTATATGGTGGCGAAGATTACGAAAAACAACGTGCACAACTAGAAAAAGGCGTTGATATTTTAATTGGTACTACAGGTCGCTTAATTGATCTGTATAAGCAAGGCTGTTACACCCTTAATGAAATTGAGGTAGTCGTGCTTGACGAAGCCGATCGTATGTTCGATTTAGGTTTTATCAAAGATATTCGTTATATGTTCGATCGTATGCCAGATACATCAAAGCGTTTAAACTTATTATTCTCTGCTACATTATCGTATCGCGTACAAGAATTAGCTTTTGAACACATGACAAACCCAGAGCATGTTCAAATCGAACCTGACGTTAAAACGGGTAAACGTATTCAAGAAGAGCTATTTCATCCTTCGCAAGAAGACAAAATTAAGCTGTTGTTAACCTTAATTGAAGAAGAATGGCCAGAGAAAGCAATCGTGTTTGCAAATACCAAACACAGCTGTGAAACAGTTTATGCTTGGCTTAAATCTGACGGTCATCGTGTAGGTATGCTTACTGGTGATGTTAACCAGAAAAAACGCCAAACTATATTAGCGCAATTCAGTAAAGGTGAATTAGACTTTTTAGTAGCAACCGATGTTGCAGCGCGTGGTCTTCATATTCCAGAAGTAAGCCATGTATTTAACTTTGATTTACCTGACGACTGCGAAGATTACGTTCACCGTATTGGTCGTACTGGTCGTGCTGGTGCATCAGGTCATGCAATAAGCTTTGCTTGTGAGCAATACGCTTATAATTTACATGAAATTGAAGAATATATAGAGCACAGCATTCCTTTATCACATTATGATAAAACAGCATTGCTAGATGATTTAACTCAGCCTATTATTCAAAGAAAGCGCAACTATTCAACAGGTCCACGTAGCCGTAGTAATAACAGCGGACGTCGCCCAAATAATAGTTACCAAAAAGGACGGTCGTAAGCGACCGTTTGTAAAAGTAGTAGTAACTAGAGGTTTTTGAACGGTGGGGCAACTTAAACCGCAAAAAAATGTGTACGCAGTTATTGATTTGGGCTCAAATAGCTTTCATATGCTTATAGCCAAATCAATTGCTGGCGGTCTACAAACCATTGGACGTGTTAAACGCAAAGTCCGATTAGCCGCAGGGCTTGATACAAACAATGTATTAAGCTCTGAAGCAATGCAGCGAGGCTGGGAATGCCTTGCCCTTTTTGCTGAGCGCTTGCAAGATATTCCAGATAAAAATATCACCATAGTAGCAACTGCCACTTTACGGTTAGCAACTAACGCCGAAGTATTCAAAAATCATGCAGAAAAAATCCTTGGTCACAAAATTAATGTGATTAGTGGAGAACTAGAGGCGCGCACAATTTATAAAGGTGTTGCTCATACTTCTTCTTGTACAGGGAAACAACTGGTTATTGATATTGGCGGTGCTAGCACTGAAGTTGTTATTGGCAAAGCATTTGATGCCTTACATTACAAAAGCCTCAATATGGGGTGTGTTACCTACCTTGAACGCTATTTTAAAGATTGCCAACTAAGTAAGGGTAACTTTAACGCAGCTATAAAGGCAGCGCGCACTGTTATTGATGAAATATCCCCTGATTATAAAGCTGCTGGATGGCAAATTGCATCTGGTGCTTCTGGCACAGTACAAGCAATTCAAGAAATTATGGTCGCTCAAAATCTTGACGATTTACTTACGCTTGAAAAACTCAACACTATAAAAGAACAAGCAATTGCATTTAGCACTATTGCAGCACTAGATCTGCCTGGATTAAGTGAAGACCGTCGACTGGTATTTGTATCAGGACTCGCAATCTTAATTGCACTATTTGAATCTCTTGAAATAGAAAAAATGGGATTGGCGGGTGGAGCACTTCGTGAAGGTGTCTTATATAGCATGGTTCCGGAGTTCCATAATAACGACATTCGTAAACGCACAGTTGATGGGTTTATGAGTCGTTATCATGTCGATCAAAAACAAGCGTGTCGAGTTTCAAGCTTAGTTGTTCAGTTAGCTGCAAATATTGATAAAGACTGGCCAATTGAAAGTTTAAATGGGTTACCACTATTAAGAGCAGTAGCGCAACTTCACGAGATTGGGTTATTAATAGAGTATAAGCAGTACCATAAACATACCGCTTATATTTTAGGAAATACCGATATGCCTGGTTTCTCACAATCAGAACATAAGTTAATAGTAGCCGTAGCAGATGCTCATCGTTCTGACTTTCCAAAAGGCTGCTTTAATTCACTCGGCGTAAATAGTCTATTAGCGCAATACATTGTGAGGTTACTTCGTATAGCAGTTATCTTATCGATGCGCAGACAAGATGACGTACTGCCTAAATTTGAGTTAACTGCTAAAAATGAAGTGTTAGACCTTAAGTTTGAAAGTAACTGGTTAAAAGATCATCCACTGATGGCTAGTGAGCTACAACAAGAGTCTAAACAGCAAGGTAAACTTGGTTGGAAGCTCATAGTAAACTAAGTTAAAAGGTCCTTCAGGACCTTTTTAGTGTTTAAAGTAACCACTTCGATGTAAATGTGTGCGAACAGCACATTATTTCAAGTTTTCTTCAAAAAAGGGTTGATCTGTTTTCGGATCTCCCTATAATGCGACCCCACTGAGACGGGAAACGCCAACGCCTAGCGAGGAGCGAACTACTCAGAGAGTTAAATAAAACTTCGGTTTT
>NZ_AUTQ01000072.1 GCF_000498095.1 Pseudoalteromonas sp. TB64 | reverse complement strand
AAGCCATTGGCATTTGTCGGGTCCGCTTGCCATGGTAATGATGGGGTTAATGGTGGGTAATCATGGTCGTAGTATGGCTATGAGCGATAAAACACGCCATTACGTTGATTTATTTTGGGAGCTGATTGACGAGATTTTAAATGCCATTTTATTTGTTTTAATTGGGCTTGAGGTGGTAATGATTGCGTATTCGGGCAATTTATTTGTTGCCGCAGGTTTAGCGATTATTATCGCGTTATTAGCAAGGCTTATTGTGGTTGGTGTAACCACAACTACTTTTGGTAACCAGTTAGGGTTACCTGCTGGTGCTTGGAGAGTATTAACCTGGGGTGGTTTGCGCGGCGGTATATCTGTTGCGTTGGTACTGCAATTACCAAATGGAACAGAGCGCGATATTTTATTGGCTCTGACTTATGCCGTTGTGGTGTTTTCTATTTTGGTTCAGGGTTTAAGTATTGGTAAAGTGGCTAAAAGCATTCGTTAAATATAAAAATGATGAATTAAATAGAGGCGGTTAAAGTGCGCCGAATATAATTATATTTATAAGCCCGTAAAATAAGCATATTTTACGGGCTTGTTTTTTAGAGTAAAAAGAGGGCTTAAAAATTTTTAACCAATTGTTTTATAGATGGTTATAGCGATGATTGCAAATAAAGGTATTTTTAAAGTTAAAATCAAAATTAATACTTAAGTTAGACTAAAGTCTATAGGTTAGATTTATTCACTTATTAGGTTTGTTTTAATCGTTTGTCGGTTTTGTGTTAATTCTCTAAAGTTCAGTTGTCGGCAACAAGCACGACTAACTAATACCAATTTTATTAAAACATGATCATTTTAGCGAATTAAATAACTCACTAACGGCGTTAAAAATTACTTATATAGAACGACTATATTTCATAAATTTTGCCTTGTTATTAAGCTATTTACCTGACGCTAAAAAAGCTCACTAGTTTAAACAATTGGCATAACAGGAATATAATCATGAAATTGACACTTATCAAAACTATCGCTCTTGGCTCACTACTTACATGTTCAGCTGCTGCAATGGCTAACGAAAGTGACTACAAATTAATGGTTATTGAAGCTGCAACAGCGCCACAGCCACTTGAGCAATCATTTAATAGCTGCGCACTGAATGTTAAGTCAAAAAATTACGCACAAGCTGAAGAAATTTGTACACAAGCAATCGCACTTTTAAAAGATGCTGATGGTCCTAAATTTAAAGTACGCCAACTTACGTCATTTGCATTAAGCAACCGTGGTGTTGCACGTTTAAAAGCGCATAACGATACAGCTGGTCTTGCTGATTTATACGAAGCAAACCAAATGTCTACAAGTACAATGGTATCGCATAACTTAACTCGCGCTAAAGAAGAACTATCGTTATAAAAAGCCGTTATAAGCTTTTTATAACGTAGCGAGAGTAAAAAAGCCCATGTTAGGCTAATCCCTAACATGGGCTTTTTTGTGTTTGTTTTAACCAAAATTTAGTGAGCGCATAAATAATTACGTACACGGTGCCTATTTAAAAATGATTATCAAGGCTAAATATTAAAACGTAAGTGAGAGTTGAACACCACTGTAAATATGTTCTTCTGCTTCCCAGTAGTAACCATCAATTTGGCGTACTCGTGTAAATGCTTCTATTTTAAATGGTTTTAAATGATAGCCCATCCCAATGCCTGCGTAGCCGTCTATGTCGTTGTTCGATTTTTCTATTTGGTAGGTGTTATCACCGCGGTCGTTTTTGAAGGCGAGTTCGAATAGGTCTAAACCTAGCTCTGCGTAAATAAAAAAGTCGTTGAAGTAGCCAAGTTTCATCCCGTTATCCCAGGTAATGAATTCTTCTTGCTCGCCTTGTTTGTTATCTACTTTTGCGGCGCCAACAGCGCTTGTAAAAATAACGCCAAAGTTACTATGATTTTGTTTTGCCATCATTTCGACACCAACAGATGTAATACTACTATCACCATTAAATTCTGATTTAACAAATACGGCGGTGTTTGGCATATTGCTACCAAGTAAAAGCCTTGCATTGGCATTTTGGCTAAATGGTAAAAGTGTGCCTAATAGAACAAAAAGAGGGAGTTTGTATTTCAAAACAGTCAGCCCGTTAATAATGATAAGTTAGTAGAGTGGTTATTATAAGTGCGTTGTTTAGTATTGCATGTAATTAAGTGTATAAATTTGTTTGATTGTTATTTGGCTATGGCAAAAACAAGTAGGTTAAAAATAAACCTACAAATAAAAACTTATAAATAAAGAGTATTCATAAAAACAAAAATGATGATTTTTAGGTACAGCCATGTTGTGTAAGTCCTTTTTATATATAGAAAAAATAATATCGTATTAGACTAAGGTCTATAGGTTAATTTTTCTCACTTATTAGGTTTGTTTTAATCGTTTGTCGGGGTTGTGTTAATTCTTTAAAGTTCAGTTGTCGGCAACAAGCACGGCTTAACTAATCAGGAATATGACCATGAAACTTACACTTATCAAAACTATCGCTCTTAGCTCACTATTAACATGTTCAGCTGCGGCAATGGCTGATACAGGTGATTACAAATTAATGGTTATTGAAGCTGCAACAGCGCCACAGCCACTTGAGCAATCATTTAATAGCTGCGCACTTAATGTTAAGTCAAAAAATTACGCACAAGCTGAAGAAATTTGTACACAAGCAATCGCACTTTTAAAAGACGCAGATGGCCCTAAATTTAAAGTACGCCAACTTACGTCATTCGCATTAAGCAACCGTGGTGTTGCACGTTTAAAAGCGCATAACGACACTGCTGG
>NZ_AUTQ01000071.1 GCF_000498095.1 Pseudoalteromonas sp. TB64 | reverse complement strand
TTGTATATTAAGCGTCAGGCGCCTCTTTTGTATAACCTGATTAGGATTATCTCATGTCTAAAAAACATAGACTCAATCAAATTACTTGGGCAATTGGCTTAGGTTTAGTTGCACAGTCTACAAGCCTTATTGCCGCCCAATCGGATGAACAGTTTACTAATTCACAAGAAATAGAAGAAGTTGTTGCTGTAGGTACGCGCTTACAAGGCAGCGCAGCCGCTGTTGTTGAAGAGCGTAAAAACCAAGCGTTTGTTGCCGATATTTTAGGTTCTGAACAATTAGCACGTACAGGCGATAGCGATGCTGCATCTGCACTACGACGAGTAACAGGCTTGACGTTAGTAGATGGCAAGTTTATTTACGTACGTGGCTTAGGTGAGCGTTATTCAAGTGCCCGATTAAATGGTGCTTATATTCCAAGCCCTGATTTAACACGTAATGTAATCCCACTAGATATATTTCCTGCCAGTATTATTGAGAGNGTTCAAAAAGCGTATTCGCCAGATATGCCCGCTGCGTTTGGTGGCGGTAATATTGATATAAGAACTAAAACAGCGCCCAGTGAATTTACTGCAGGATTTGAAGTAGGCGTAGGATACGATACGGCATCAGGCGATGGATTTACGTATAATCGTAATGAAGAGGGCATCCCAGAGGCTTTAAACAATGCGATTTCTCAATACCGAGGTAACTTTGGTATTGGTAATATAGTAAGTCGTGAAGGTTTTGTTGATGGTGAGCAAACCCGCGCTGAGCAAGCGACAGCGATTAACAATGCATTGTTAAAGTCACTACCACGTGGGTATGAGCTAAAAGATGAGTCATTAGATCCTCGTTATAATATTAAAGCGCATTATGGCGACAGCTTTGAAGAGTCTTACTTTGGCGGGAAATTTGGCTTTTTACTCGCTGGCGCATATAAAAATGAGTGGGATTTTGAAGAGCGTTTTAGCTCTGTAATTACTCAAGATCTTGAAAATCAGGATGGTTCAATTGATTGTACAACATCGCTTGCCACAGCAGATGATGTATCTAACTCGTGCTACAACACAGTCAAAAATTCACAAGTAACCACTGAAACGCAAAGTTATAACGGATCGCTTAGCCTTTCTTATTCGCTTGGTACACATAGTATTTCAGCTCAACAGCTTTATATTATCGATAATGAAGACGAATCAGAAATTGCTATTTCGCAAAGCCCTGCAGGTAGCTCTACGTTTAGTATTGCAGGCGATGGCGTTGCAAATCGTAACCATGCGTTTAATTACGAAGAGCGCCAATTAAACATTACACAATTTATTGGACAACATACCTTTTTAGATTACATGGGAATAGGTGCCGACTGGCAATACACTGAAGCTAAAGCAACGACAGATATCCCTACTAGTGCAGATTTTGAATTTCGTGATAGTTATAATAACGATGGCAGCTATGCGGGTTCTACTATTACCGGCGATGATAACCGCGTAATTATGTCGTACACAAATATGCAAGAGCGCGTTAAGTCCTACGGCGGTAATCTTACCTTGCCACTGTCTTTTCACGCGATGGAAATTGAGTTTAAGGTTGGTTACGATTTTTCTGATAGGGCGCGACTATTTAATACCTCAAGCTTTGCTATTAACAATAGTGCAGGCTCTGGTATTTCTATTAATGATGGAAGCACTGATCCACTTAATAACAGTGGTTTTTTAACAGACGAATTTATTAATAATAACGCTATTTTAGTTGATTTTAATGAGCCAACAGCGCCTGATGCCGACGATTATATTGCCGCTCAAAAGGTTGATGCCGGTTATGTGTCATTTGATTTTTTTTACGATCAATGGATAAGAGTCAGTGGTGGTATTCGTTATGAAGAGTTTAAGCAAACATCAATTGGTACATCGAGTCTTATTTTTGATCAGCAAGACTTAAATACTTTTTACGATCCTGAAAAAATTGAAGCAGGTTCTATCGTCACAGATGATTGGTATCCTGCATTGTCAGTTACTTACGTAGGCAGTGACAATTATCAAATTCGTTTAGGTTATGGCGAAACGGTTGTTCGACCTGACTTTCGTGAAGTTGTACCGGTAACTTATTACGATCCGTTAACTGATATCAGAACATTTGGTCGTACAGGCATAAAAAGTAGCCCAATTAAAAACTACGACTTACGTTATGAATATTACGGGCAAGCAGGTAATTCATTTAGTGTAGCTGCCTTTTATAAAGATATAACGGCGCCTATCGAAACTGTGCTAAATATTGGTGATGAAGATTACTCTGCGTCATTTATTAATGGCGAAACTGCTGAGGTTTACGGTATTGAGGCTGAATGGCTTCAGGACCTAACGTTTGCTGCAGAAGGCTTATTTACCAGTGGTAACATTACGATAAGTGATTCTGAGGCGTCTATCGATCCTGCACTTGCTGGCACGCTAACTAATCCTAAAAAGCGTATGACAGGTCACTCTCAATACGTAGTTAACTTACAACTTAATTACGATTCACTTGATGGTATGCACAGTAGCTCACTAGTTTATAACGTATTTGGTGAGCGCATATTAGCCGCTGGAGTGGCTAATCGTGATGATGCCTATGAGCAGCCATTTCATTCACTTGATTTAGTTTATACTTTTTATCCTGACTTTAATTCTAAGGTTAAATTTAAAGTTAAAAACTTATTAGATGAAGATCAAAAAGTCACGCAATCAGATATTATTGTTCGCTCTAAAGAGCAGGGCATTACCTTTGACTTAAGTTACAGTTATGAGTTTTAAGCGTTTACTTTAATGTAATACCCCTCGTAAGGGATGAATAAACCCACCGTTAACCCTGTATTTAATACAGGGTTTTTTATGACTATGAAAAAAATTTGAGTTCTACTTTATTCACTAGTTTTAGCGCGCTGGTGGTGTTATTTTGACGTTAATGAAAATTAAATCTCACGCAATGAATTTAATTTTTAATGTATTAAGGCATCTTTTATGAATCAAACAGTGGAAAAAACAATGAAAAAAGTAGGATTAGTCGGTTGGCGTGGCATGGTTGGCTCTGTGTTATTAGAACGTATGCAGCAACAAAATGATTTTGCCCATATCGACACCACCTTTTTCACCACCTCACAAGCGGGTCAATTAGGTCCAGATATAGCAGGCGATGCAAAACCATTACTTGATGCAAGCGACATTAGCGAACTTGCTAAAATGGATATTATTGTTACTTGCCAAGGCGGCGATTACACCAATGCGGTATACCCAAAACTTAGAGAGTCGGGTTGGGATGGTTACTGGATTGATGCAGCTTCTGCACTGCGTATGGTTCAGGACAGCATAATTGTACTGGATCCCGTAAATAAAGATGTTATTGAACAAGGCTTAGCGCAAGGCGTTAAAACATTTGTGGGCGGTAACTGTACAGTATCACTAATGCTACTTGCTTTAGGCGGCTTGTTTGAGCAAGACCTAATTGAGTGGGTAAGCCCAATGACTTACCAAGCTGCATCAGGCGCAGGTGCGCGTAATATGAAAGAGCTTATTGCACAAATGGGCGCTATTCATGCAAGTGTTGCCGACAAAATTGATAATCCAAGTTCAGCTATTTTAGAGATTGATAAAATAGTGAGCGAAACAATGGCGTCAAGCGATTTACCACAAGATCAGTTTGGTGTGCCACTTGCCGGTAGTTTAATTCCGTGGATTGACGTGCCTATGCCAAGTGGTCAATCTAAAGAAGAATGGAAAGCGCAAGTAGAAGCTAATAAAATTTTAGGTTCTTCAAAGCAACCCGTGCCTATTGACGGTTTATGTGTACGTATTGGAGCAATGCGTTGTCATTCACAAGCGATGACCATTAAATTACGTGAAGATATTAGCGTAGAAAAAATTGAAGAAATTTTAGCGTCTCATAATGAATGGGTAAAAGTAATTCCAAATGAGCGCGAAATTAGCGCAACAGATTTAACGCCAGTTAAAGTAACAGGTACTTTAAGTATTCCTGTTGGTCGTATCCGTAAACTTGCGATGGGACCAAAATACATTAGCGCATTTACAGTAGGCGATCAGCTTTTATGGGGAGCGGCAGAGCCACTTCGTCGTATGCTCCGCATAATTGTTGATGATAAATAAACAAGTTTAGTTATTATTTTAAAAAGGGTTGGCAATTTGTCAGCCCTTTTTTGTTTTACTTGTTTATGTTATTCATTTTATAAAAGGGCTATTTTACTTTTAAATAAAGTACGTTAGTTGCGTTATTAGAATTGCATATAAGAATTTCTTCATTATCGTTCTCGCCCTTTTATTGATTTGTTTTTTAGCTTTATAGGTATTTATTTCTATAATGGTTATAGGTTTATTTCAAAGTTGTAATTTTTAAATAAACTTGCTTTAAAAGCATACAGTTTAATATGTTAATTTATACATACGAAGAAATACTAGATGAATATTTAGTGTTAAACCTTCGTAGAGCTATTTTTAATAATTTAATTTAAGTAAACTATCGTCCTTAAAATCGCTATTTAAGTAAAACTAATGACAATAAACACAAATAACTTTATTAACAAGCGTTTAGCTTTTGTTGGCTCATATTTTAATTCTGCAATTATTATAAATACTATCGTGTCTTGTTTTGTTGTTTTTAGTGGTATAAACCACAGTTTTTCTCAAGGAAAGCTTAATTGGTTTTTTACGTTAACGTTCATATCGTTACTGCGTATCGCAAACCATGTTTATGTTAGTAATAACAATAATATAAAATATAACCTCTACTTTTTTGGCGTATTGCTCACCGGTATTACGTGGGCTGCTTTTCCTATTTTATTTTTTGAACAAATGCCGATGCAAGAAAAGTTTGTATCTCTTGTTGTATTTAGCTCTCTTGCTGGTGGCGGCGTTAATGTATTAGCATCAGATATTCGTTCTTCTATATCCTACATAACGTGTTTGCTTGTCCCTTTTAGTATTTTATTGTTGTTACAGCCTATTAGCGATGAAAATATTTTAGGCGTTTTGGGCCTCGTGCTATGGTTTATTTTGTGTTTTGTTACTGCAACGCGTACCGCAAAAGACGTAAAGTCATCAATTAATAACGAACTTAAGTTAGATGAATTTATTGAAAATCTAGAAAAAGAAGTGCAACTTCGTACAGAGCAAGTCATTCTTTTAGAACAAAAAGATAACCTCACTAAGTTATTTAACCGTGGTAGCTTTGTTTCTAATGTTGAACTCGATTTAGCCAATAAAAATAACGACCTTAAAGCTGTTTTGTTTTTAGACATGGATGATTTTAAAGTCATTAATGATAAATTTGGTCATGAGTTTGGTGATTTTGTACTTGCAGAAACCGGTCGTCGATTAGTTAATTCAGAGAAAAAGAATGATTTTATTGTGTGTCGATGGGGCGGAGATGAATTTATCTTTTATTCACGTAATCATACACAAAAAGAGTTATTTGAATGTGTATCCAGACTAGTCGATATGCTAACGCAGCCTGTTATTATGGATAATTACCAAGTAAAACCCTCTTTTAAAGTTGGGTTATATTTTACTCGAGAAGACTTTGATTTATCGCAAGCAATTAAGTACGCTGATGTTGCTATGTATGAAGGTAAAAAAAGTCGTAATGAAATATCTGTATTTGACGAGCGAATGCATGAATCCCTTAAACGAGAAGAAGTGCTTCGTAGCTCAATTAAAGAATGCGTAGAAAAAGGTGATTTTCATCTTTGTTATCAACCCATTGTTGATATAACCAAAAATGAAATTACCACGTTTGAAGTGCTGCTTCGATGGCAGTTTAATGATGAATTTATTCCACCGTCAGAATTTATTGATATTGCAGAGCGATATGGAAAAATTAATTTATTGGGTGAGTTTGTACTCGAACAAGCTATTGCGAGTTTAAGTAAGTTAAATGCAGTAAATAGTAATATTGGATTATCAATAAATGTGTCGGTATTGCAGCTTGAAAACCATAACTTTTTAGAGCTCCTAGTCGGTTTACTAAATACGTACGCTGTTCAACCAAACAATGTTCATTTAGAAATAACTGAAACAGTAATGATCAAAAACTTACCGTATTTATCAAAAGTGATTACCGAGATAAAAAATACCGGTGTGCGTATTTCTATCGATGATTTTGGTACTGGGTTTTCTTCTATATCGGTTTTAAAAGAGCTATCTGTTGATTACATTAAAATAGATAAATCTTACATTGATAATATTTGTGAGTGCTCAAAAGATAAAAGCATTGTATCTGCGGTAACTAAAATGTCGCATATGATAGGTTGCCAAGTTATAGCTGAAGGCGTAGAAAACACAGCTCAGTTAACAGTGTTAGAAAGTCTACATATTGATAAGTACCAAGGCTTTTTATTTAGTAAACCGGTTAAGTTTGATCAAGCACTCGAACTCATAGATTAAAGATACGTAAATTAAAGGCAGTAACAACTTTATACTCAATTAAGCCTTGCTACATAGATTTGCTCTTGTAGTAAGGCTTTGTCGTTTAAGTCACTGTGCTTGTTAGAGTAGAGTGAAATTGCCCGTCAGTGCTTATTATAAACACGGTGCATTGCTTCGATTCGTATTATCCCACCAGCATAATCACACTGATATCAACTTTATCGTTTATTTATATTTACGTATTTATAAACTGGTACAGCCTTTGCTTTATTACCTAAATTAGCCACTTTAATTACAACAGACTCAAATAACTGAGTATTTTAAACCGATGTACGCAGTTTAATTACAATTTTGCGTAGTTTTTACATATTTAAAATACTCATTTGTAAGGTTTTAGGTAAAGGAAATTACAATGAGATCTTTTTCTAACGTATCACACAGTAAATGGTTTAATTCTATAGTGGTAGTTATATTACTGCTTGTTATTGCCAGAATAGCGGCTCCTTACGGGGTACAACAGTATGTAAATTATCAGCTAAAACATACTCAAGGGATTACTGGTCATGTAGGTGACGTAGATTTATTTCTATATCGAGGGGCTTATGCCATTGATGATGTAGAAATTTATGCTGTTAATGCAACCTCATCCCCAAAACCATTACTTGCAGTACAAACACTCGATTTTTCACTTGCATGGTCGGCGCTTTTTAAAGGTAATTTAGTAACAAACATGGCGTTTATGCGCCCTGAAATCGTTATTTACGATAAAGACCCAAGTACAGTAGAGCAAAATAAACAAGTAAAAGACGAAACAACATGGGTAGGGCTTGCTAATAATTTAGTGTTGTTTTCTATCGATACACTAACTATAAAGCAAGGAAAGTTAACCTTAGTTAATTCAACTAACAGCGGTGAAAAACCAACTTTTATATCAAATATTAATGCCGAAATTAAAAATATTACTAATGCTGAAAACTTATCAAAAACACTTGTAACAACTTTAAAGGTTGAGGGAGCATTAATGGGCGAGGCAGCCTTAAAACTTAATGGCAAACTTGATCCCTTTAGTAAACAGGCTAATTTTGACTTAAATGCAGAGGTGCAGCGTTTTTCAGTTAAAAACCTCGATACTGTATTTAAAGTGTATACACCGTTTGATATTGAAGCGGGTGGCATTGATGGCGCTATGGAATTGGTGGCTAAAAATAATAATTTAAATGGCTATGTAAAAGCGGGTGTTCAAAACTTGAGTGTTTTTTCTTGGCGAGAAGATATAGAAAAAGATGATGATGGGGTGTTTACAGCAATATTTGAAGGCAGCGTTGATTTGCTAAGTACCATACTAGAAAACGATGAATCTAAGCTTGTAGCAGCGCGCATTCCTATAAATGGTCAGCTCGACAATGCAGATGTGTCGACTATTGAGGCTGTTATTTCAGTATTGAAAAATGCATTTTTTGATGCCTTTAAAATGAAAGTCGATAATGTCATATCTTTTGAAGATATGAATAACGAATCTACAAATGATGAGTGAAATGAGGGGGCTTTGTAATACTTATAAGTTGACGCTTAGCCCTAAAAACACCCACTTTTAAATATAAGTGGGTGTTTTAATATTGGTTATGCATATTATTCTTTGGGGTTACTCAATAATTCTTTTAACTCTGCAATTTGAGCTTGTAGTTCGCTTACTTGGCCTTGTGTTGCAGGGAGTGACTCGTTATCTGCAAGCTCTTCTCGGGCATTACGATGCTCTTCGCTCATTACTTCAAGTATTGCGCCTACCATCATATTTAAAAATACAAATGCGGTTAAAAATATAAAGGTTAAATAGTAAATCCAACTTAAATCATATACCGCCATTGTTTCGTACATTATGTCGGTCCAATCTTCAAATGTGGCTATTCTAAATAATGTAAGCATTGATATAGATACATCTTGCCAAAGCACGGGGTTTATTTCAGCAAACATCATGCTACCCATTGCGGCGTAAATGTAAAAAATAACAAACATTAAAAGCGCTATATAACCCATTTGCGGAATTGCTTTAAACAATGAATTAACTAATAAGCGCAGCTCTGGGATCATAGACACCAATCGCAATACTCTAAATATGCGAAGTAATCGCGCAATTAACATGGTAGAGCCTGCCGCAGGGTATAAACTACCTAACACTATAATGGTGTCGAATATATTCCACCCTTTAGAAAAGAAATCTTTTATACCTTTACTTGCAACAAAGCGAATAGCTAATTCAATCAAAAAGAATGCCGTTATGCCTATATCCATCCAATTTAGAGCAAGTTCTACCGTTGGATGTAGTGAGTAGGTATGTGCGCCTACAGTCAAAGCAGAAACAATTATTACAGCTATAACAAATGATTGAAATATCTTGCTTTTGTCTATACGCTGAAACAACCTTTGCAACTGCGACATCATAATAGTGGGTCCTGTGAGGAATAAGATTTTATGGCGCTAATATACAATAACATTGTAATAATTTAACGTTTTTTCGATATAGAAAGTGTAAGGAAGTTAATGTTTATCAATAAACTAAAAAATAGTGCATTACTTATTGTTGGGTTGTGTGTTTTAGCCGCTTGTAGCTCTGAAACCCGCTTTCATGAAGTTCAATCGGCGCGCCTTGATGAGTGCAATTACAAAGCAGACAAAGAATATTATGAATGTTTAGATAATCAAGATTCTAATTATGAAGAATTTAAAAAACAGCAACAAGCAGATACCAAATAAGTAGCATTATTATTTATGACTAAAACTCAAAAACTACGAGATAAACAAATTCGCCTAGCGCTAACTGTTGCGTGCGAAACAATAAAAGAAACGGTATTTGGCTTTGATTACCTAACGCATACGGTCGATTTAAATAATGAAGCCAGTACATTAAAAGTTATGTGCTACTTTAACGACGAAATTGCGCTTGAAAATGCAAAACCACAACTCGGCGACTTAGCGGATATAATACTTAAGCAACTCGCAAGTATTAAATTGAATGTAAAACCAGCACACATCTCATTTTTAGCCAATTAACAGCGGTTTAGTTGGTATGACATCACATGGACGTTATAATTAGATAAATTATTTTTAGGGTTTAAATTATGGCTGTTCCTACGCGTTCGCAAATTTCACCAGGCACAACAGTAAATATTGTATTAAAAGAAGATCAACGCAGCGGTACATTGACCGAAGGTGTTGTTGAACGTCTTTTAACTAAATCGCCTAATCACCCACACGGTATTAAAGTTCGTTTAGAAGATGGTCAAGTTGGCCGAGTGAAAGAGATTTTATAATGGCAGCATTAACAGAGCATGCTTTTTGGGATTTAGTAACCGCTCCAGATTTAGGGCTTGATCCGCAAAGTGTAAGCGACAATTTAAAAAGTAAATTAACAGATTTAACCGACCAACAACTTATAGAGTTTGATAAGTATTTTGGTATAAGCATGCGTAAATGTTTTACGTGGGATTTATTTGGCGCAGCCTTTGTTATGGCTGGCTGTAACGATGATTATGGCTTTAGTGAATTTAGATGTTGGTTGATTTCGCGCGGTAAAACAGTGTTCGAAAACGCCTTACTCAATGCCGACTCAATTGCACAGTGCTCACCTGTTTATTTTTTAAATGAACAACCTTATCCGTATATTGATGAATACGATTTAATAGCAGGCTTGTTATACGAAGAACGTAACGATGACGAACTGCCGTTTATTCCATCAGGAAGCGACGAGCCTCAAGGTAAGCGATTTAAAGACAAACCTAAGTTTTTAAAGTTAAGTTATCCTTTATTATTTGCTAAATATTGGCAGTGATTTGTATTTAATCGTTTTGTTGTTTAGGTACGTATTTAATAGCGTACTTAACAACAAAATGATTAGTTGTAGTATCTAATCGCTGTAGCACGACTTCTCTCCTTTTATAGTAAATCTCTGTTATAGTTGTAAAAAGTTAAGTAGCTAAGCATTTTTCGCTTGTCTAACACATTAACTCTCGAGGATACACACACGCAATGAAATATATAACATTTGCTTTGCTAGCAATTACATTTACAAGTGCCTACGCTTTTAGTGAGCCAAGTAATAAAACGCGTTTTATTCCTCTTTTAAAAACTAAATTAGGTGCTTATGAGGTTGTGTCGGCTAACTCGGCTTTGTGCGTTAATAGCCGTTTAAGCTTACAAGATGAAAAAAATGCTTCAGCGGGATTTAAATTAGGTAACGAAATTATTTTTGGACCTTTACATAACGGAACACAAACCACTAAAAAACCTAACTTTTGTTTTATTACGAGTTCATTAAAATATAAAAGTGATGGTCTTGAAAATAGTTTAAGAATGAGTCGTTGTGAAAATCTTGCCAACGAAAAAATAATAAATCAAAGTATTAAATTTTTACCTAATAATGTCATTACATACACGTTAAGTGAACCAAGTGTAGAGTGTACATTTAAGCAAACAGATATCAGTAAATAAACATTAGCCATTTAAGTTGCTCTATTAGCTAATTAAGCTAATAGGCATTACTAAGCTGGCTAATGGCTACTCACGTTACTCGCAATGTATTTTTGGTATGTCGCGCCAGCGAGTTGTGTACTGAGGTGATAAAAAAGCTCTGTTCATATGCCAACGATCATTTAACTTACTGCTTGCTAAGCTAAGCATTCCTTTTCCATAACGTTTATTAACCGCATCTAGGCAGTTCATTAGTTGTGGATTGTCATTGCATTTATTAAACAAATCATCTTGTTGAAATTGCTGCGAAGTAAGCTCTAAAGCACCTACACCGCATTTGTAAAAGCGCACTGCCGGTTGGTATATTTGCCCAAACACTTCTGAAATTGCATTTGCCATAACGCAGGTATCGTTAGTAGGATTAGTAAATTTATACACAAACGATTTTTTATAAAAAATGTTCTCGTGAGAGGAGCTTGCAGCAAATATATAAAGCTGATTTGTTAAAGATTTTTGTGCCCTCAGTTTACTGCCTACAATTGTTACGTGATTAATAAGCGCTGTTTTAAGTGCCGTGGGCTCGCATATCCGCTCTCCAAAACTACGAGTCGAAAATATTTCACGTTTATCTTGTCTTACATCATCCCAGTTTAAGCATGTTTCGCCGTTAAGCTCTCTTACTGTACGCTCTACTACTACACTAAAAGTGCGGCGCATGGCACTAGGGTTTTGCTGTGCTAATTGCCATGCCGTATGTATGTTCATTATTTTAAGTTTTTTAGCTAAGCGTTTACCTATGCCCCATACATCTTGGCAACTCATTCTTTGTAAAATAGCGTGTCTAGATCCCTCTGTGTCTATAACAGCAACTCCATTAAAGCCAGACAACTTTTTAGCGGCATGATTAGCTGCTTTTGCAAGCGTTGGGGTAACCCCAAAACCCACGCCTACAGGTAACTTGGTTTCTCGCCATACAGTACGCCTTATAATATGACCGTAGTCGTACCAACTACTTATAAGTGGTGTATAACCATTAAAATGTAAAAACGATTCGTCAATACTATACACGTGTTGAGTATCGCAAAAGCGAGCAATTACGTTCATCATTCTATCGCTTAAATTGGCATATAGTTCGTAGTTACTAGAGCGAACAATTACGTTATTTTGCTCAAGCAAATGCTTCACTTTAAAGTAAGGACCAAATTTAGGAATATTTAAACGTTTTGCAATAGGGCATACCGCACATACACACCCATCGTTATTTGTAAGTACAACAACGGGTTTAGAACGAATAGCAGGGTCAAAAACTTTTTCGGCGCTGGCATAAAAAGACACCGCATCAACTAAGGCATACATGAAAGTAACTCGGGGTTTTGTCTGTGTAATCTAATAGATAAACTAACCACGCCTTCAAGCTGAAACTCATCACTGGGTGTAAGTTGCACTGGTTTATATAAAGGGGATGCCGATAAAAGCCGTGCATTGGTTTTATCAAGTAACTTACATACAAATAAGCCATTTAAATTAGCAACAATTACATCACCATCTTTAGCTTGCTCTGCACGGTCTACTAATAATAAGTCACCCTGAAAAATCCCCACTTCTTGCATAGAGCTGCCAGAAGCAACCCCAATAAAGGTCGCATCAGGGTGCTTAATTAATAATTCATCAAGCGATACACCAAGCTCGCTATATTGTGCAGCGGGAGATTCAAATCCACATACACCGGCTTCTATATAAATAGGAATAACAAACATAAAGGTCAACCAAAACGCATATACTGTATAAGTGTACAGTATATGCGTTTTGTTTAACTTATGCCAAGTAATGCATTAAAGATCATTGCATGTTTTTGATCATTTTTTTTGCAGTGTCTAAAAAGTCATTGATTTGTTGAGGGTTTAAATTTTTACACATTTGCTCGTTAACACATTGCTCTGCATTTAGTAATTTATCAAAAAGTGCTGTGCCTTGAGAGGTGAACGATAAAATAAAACAGCGTTTGTCTTGCTCACTCGCGCATTTATTTATTAAATTTAAAGCAATTAGCTCTTTAACCAAACGTGCTATTTGTGCTTTATCGCGTTGAGTTTTGGTCACAATGTCGTTTGCTGTGCAGTTACTAGTAGCAGCAATAATATGCAAGCAACGCACATGCATTGCATTTAAATCAAGCTCGCTAGCATTAATGGCTTCACGTATTGTTACACGGTAGTTTTGCATTAATACAAAAAGTGTATTGGCAAGAGAAGAGTTCATAATAAATCCATAATGGTTGACAATATCAATTAAATTGCTATAGTTGATTTTATCAACCAATGGGGCGTTGTGCAATGTCTGCTTTCAGCAGCTTATTATTTAAATCCAAGTTTTGTAAAACGAGGTAATACATGAGCAAACAAATTCGCAAAGCTAACGTGTTAAGTACAAAGCAAATTACACCGCATTTACAGCGTATAGTGCTAGGCTCTGATGAGTTTAAAGATTTATCAACAAGCTATATTGGAAACTACGTAAAAGTGTTGATCCCCAAAGATCATAAAATAGATTTAGATATAAAAACGGCATGTATACGTTCGTATACTATTAGAGACATAGACCCTGAAAACGGGGCAATAACACTCGATTTTGTTATAAATATGCACCAAGGTCCTGCAACACAATGGGCGCAATTAGTAAAAGTAGGCGACGGGGTGGCTATAGCTGGTCCTGGACCTAAAAAGCTTGATAACTATGACCACGGTCATTATGTACTATTGGGCGATTTAACCTCAGTAAATGCAATTAAAGCCTATTTACAACTACTGCCAAAAACCGCCAACATCGATGCGTTTATACATGTACCCACAGCGCAAGACATTATCAGTTTAAATACAACGCGTAACGTAAATTGGTTAGTTACCAGCACTCCCGACAAAAGCATGCTAAATGCATTAAGTAACTTAGAAATAAGCGAACAACCTCCTATTGTATTTATGGCATTAGAAGCAGGGCTTGTACGTAAAGTTAAAACACAATTAGATGAACGCTTTTCTATACCGCGATGTAACATAGTTTCATCGGGATATTGGAAAAAAGGGCTTAACTCAGAACGCTACAAGCAACTACGCCAGCGCGATGCTGAACTGGCTCGAATATCTTAGAGCTAAATAACATATGCATATTTACTTTTATACACTCAAGTAACTTGAATTGATCTCATAGCAGTCCCATTTAAGTGTTTTATACTAATAACATATTATTAGTATGCATTTTTAGGAGCTGCTATTTTGTTAACTAATATTCCTTTTTCTTTATTAGAGCTTGCACCAATGCCTCAAGGGGCAACGGTATCCGAAACCTTACATAAAACTACCAAGTATGCACAAAGAGCCGATGAATTAGGCTTTAATCGTTTTTGGCTCGCTGAGCATCATAATATGCCCGGTATTATATGCGCAGCCACGTCTATTTTAGTTGGACATATTGCAGGCAACACTAACAATATACGTGTGGGATCGGGCGGTATTATGCTACCAAACCATTCACCTTTAGTTGTTGCTGAACAATTTGGCACATTAGAAAGTTTATACCCAGGAAGAATTGATTTAGGACTAGGGCGAGCACCAGGCAGCGACCAAGTAACAAGCCGCGCATTAAATAGCGATATGAGCCGTGCAGAACGCTTTCCCCAAGAAGTAAGCGAGTTACAAACCTTGTTAGGTCCTTATAACGGCACGCATCCTATACGTGCTATTCCTGGCGAGAACACCAATGTTCCTATTTGGTTATTAGGTTCAAGTTTATTTAGTGCGCAACTTGCAGCACAAAAAGGGTTACCGTATGTATTTGCAGGGCATTTTGCACCGCGCTTTGTACACGACGCAATAGCGCTGTATAAACGCGAGTTTAAAGCATCAAGCGTACTTGATAAGCCATACGTCATGCTTGCACTGCCTTTAGTGGCAGCAGACACTGACGATGAAGCGCAGCACTTATCTACAACGTCAAAGCAACGTGTTTTAGCTTTAATTAGAGGCAAAGAGCTGTGGTTAAAACCACCTGTAGATACAATGGATGGTTTATGGAGCGAGCAAGAACGCGCTCATGTAGAAAACTTTTTAAGCTTAAGTGTAACCGGCGGTCATGTAAGTATTAAACACAAGTTAGAAATGATCGTAAAACAACTCGAAGTTGATGAGTTTATATTTACTAACGACTTATTTGATGAAGAAAAACGCCATCGTGCCCTCGAAATATTAATGGAAATAAAGCATTAGCATATAGTTAGTTAAGCAAGCGTACACCTTGTCTTTGTTAAGGTTGCAGGCATCAATAAAGAACATTCATTTTATACATTGAATTGATTTATGTGATGTCTGTAAAATTGAAAAACCAGTCTTTTGAAAGAGTAATTAACTTATATTAAGTCAATTTATCGACCATATAGCGTTCTATTTTATCAATCGAACTGATTTAAACAATCAATTTTAAGATATTACTTTTATTTATTACACTGTATGTATTAAACCAAACATCATTAAATAAAGGTAGGTTCACCGTGAAGTCTCTAAATAGCGCAACAGCTAATTCAGTTAACAAAACAGCGCAGCCAAAAGTTGCACTGATTGCTGAAGGCGGTGGGCAGCGAGGGATATTCACAGCCGGCGTACTTGATGCTTGGTTAGAGCAAGAGTATGACCCATTCGACTTATTTATTGGCACCTCTGCAGGTTCGCAAAATTTAACTAGCTATTTAGCGCGTCAAAAAGGCTATGCAAAGCGTTTAATTAGAGGGTTGTCTCGTAATAAACGGTTTTTTCAATTAGGTCGAGGATTAGTGGGTAAACACATAGTCGATTTAGATTGGTACTTTGACAAAACCACCGAGGTAAACAGAGCCATAGATTTTAAAACGGCTAAAACCAGTTTAGGTGATCGCGAGTTACTTATTACAGCTACTAATGCACGAGACAGAAAAGCTTACTTTTTATCGCCAACAGGCGAAAGCCAGCAATGGCGTGAACTTTTAAAGGCATCAAGTGCATTGCCATTTTTGTATAAACAAGGCGTAAAACTAACACCTTGGTTAAACGCAAAAGCAGCTAACGAAACACACTTAGTTGAAGAACAAACTCAAAGTGACTTTTATCTCGATGGCGGTTTAGCAGCACCTTTACCAGTTCGTGAAGCGTATAACCGTGGTGCACGTAAAATTGTAGTAATAAGAACGGTAGATGCTAACTTTCAAGCGCAATCTGCATGGGTTCAAAAGTTAAGAACATTTGCCATTGCATCAGGTTACTGCCCAAAAACATTAGATTACTTAATACAACACGAGCAAGCTTATTTAGATGAACTTAATTTTATTGCTAATCCACCAAGTGATGTAGAAATAATACAAATTTTTGCAGACGAAAAACTACATAGTAAATTATTAGGTAGTTCGAATGACGACTTACGCTTTGACCACAAGTTAGGATTAGATGCAGGTCGCTCATACCTAGCAATGCAAAATTTACATGTTAACAGTAATAACCACTATGGTGCAGCTACACAATACAGCTATAACTAAGCTGTAAATCAACAGCCAAATTGTAAATATAATTAATAAATAGCGCATAACTTTATGCGCTATTTTTTTGCCATTCTTAATCCTCATTACGCCTAATATAAATATTACTGCATCAAAATAAAAACTATTACATCCCGCACACGCAAAACAAAATACTGAATCTTAAAAAGATATTATTGATTTTTTAACTAATCAATATAAAGTGTAGTTGTGATTTATTATTCACATTTATAGAAATAAAATTCAATGTAAAATGTGCTTGCTTACAGATTATTAAACACCAATACATGCTTCACTATGAGGTAAATTAAAACTTAAAAGCTATTATGTTTTAATGTTTAACAAACGTTTTAACGACGCTGCATGCAGAGTTTAAAGTCGGTGCTAACATAAAGTAAAAGTATAAAAATAAAAGGGATTAGTAATGTTCGATACCGTAGTAAAAAGTGTAAATAACCTTTTGTGGGGAGAGGGCCAAGTACTTATTTATATTTTACTATTTACCGGTATTTGGTTTTCTGTTCGTTTAAAAGGCATCCAAATATTTAAGTTTAAGCACATGTTTAGCTTACTTAAGGGCAGTAGCAAATGTAAAAAAGATGATATTTCATCATTTCAAGCGCTTTGTACGGGGCTTTGTGCGCGGGTAGGTACCGGTAATTTAGCCGGTGTAGCGGTTGCAATTTCACTTGGCGGCAGTGGCGCTATATTTTGGATGTGGGTAATAGCCATATTGGGTATGGCTACAGGCTTTGCTGAAAGCGTACTTGGGCAAGTATATAAAGTGCGCGATAGTGGCGGCGAGTTTAGAGGCGGTCCTGCGTATTATATTCAACAAGGTTTAGGTAGCCGCGCATTTGCAATTGTGTTTGCCGCATGTTTATTTTTAGGTTACGGCTTTACGTTTAGCGCAATGCAAACTAACACAATTACCGACGCACTTAATTACGCGTTTGAAGTTCCTACATTTTACTCAGGTCTGGTTATTACCGTACTCGCAGGCTCAATTATACTCGGTGGCTTTAAAGCAATTGCCCGGTTTGCAGAGCGCGTTGTACCAATAATGGGCATTGTGTTTGTACTCGCAGCCGTAATTATTACTATTATAAACTTCACTCAAGTACCCGCAATGCTTAAAGATATATTTTTATCGGCGTTCGGTTTACAAGAAGCCGGCGCCGGNATTAAAAACGGTATACAACGTGGTTTATATTCTAACGAGGCGGGCGCAGGTAGTGTGCCGCATGCATCAGCAAGTGCGAGCCCTATTCCTAATCATCCTGTAACGCAAGGTTACATACAAATGTTAGGCGTATTTTTCGATACAATCGTACTGTGTAGCTGTACTGCGGTGATCATTTTATTAGCCGATGTAGACATAAGCGGCGAAATGGAAGGCATTCGTTTAACACAAAGCGCGATGACCGCTCATTTAGCACAAGGTGGAGTTTATTTTGTAGCTGCCGCTATTACCTTATTTGCTTTTACATCGGTGGTGGCAAATTACGCCTATGCAGAGAGTAACTTGCACCTATTTAAGCTCGACAACAAAGTAGGGCGCGGCATTTACACTTTGCTTTATTTATCAATGATGTTGTGGGGTGCATCGGCCACCTTAAAAGAAGTCTGGGATTTAGCCGATATTGCCCTAGGGTTAATGACAGTCGTTAACGTTATCGCTATTATACTGTTAACGCCAACTATTTTGTCTGTTACCAGCGATTACCACGCACAAAGAGACAAAGGTTTAGATCCCGAATTTAAAGTAAAAGATGTAAAAGTACAGGGCAAATGCGAAGACGGCATTTGGGATTAACTCACGTATTTTAAGCACACTTGACTATAAAAATCGGTTTTATGGCAACATAAAGCCGATTTTTATTTTGCATAAATATTCACTTTAAATATTGTAAAAAAACTATAGCAACCAAAATAAAAGGCACAATTTTTTAGATGATCGAGATTCACGCAGGGAAAACAGCGGCTAAAATTATTAACGAACAGGGTTTTAAACCTGAACTTTTTACCTCTTTTTTGGGTGCGAGTGGCGGTCCTAAATGGTTTACATTATTTGGTTTAGATAAATATATTTTTGGTGAATTTTTTAAAAATCGTACTCAACCACTTAATTTAATTGGCTCATCTGCCGGCGCTTTTCGCTCTGCATGTTTTGCACAAAACGATTCCGTTGCTGCCATTGAGCGCTTAGCAAAATCGTATTCGCAAACCCGATACTCAAGTAATAAACCAACACCAAGTGAAATAACAATAAAAGCGCGCGCATTACTTGAAGATGTTTTTGGCGATAACGGTGTAACTGAAATTATAAATAACCCCATATTTAAAGCCCACTTTATAGTGGCAAAATCGAATGGCTTTATTGCCAGCGAAAATAAATTAATACAGTTAATGGGTTTATCAAAAAGTTATATGTTAAACCGCGTTAACCGAAAATTATTAGGCTCACAGTATGAGCGCTTTATATTTGGCCCAGCAACAAGTGACTTATCAATTACCGACAGCTACAATTTTAAAACACAAAACATAGCGCTTACTCAACATAATTTAAAAGATGCATTACTTGCATCGGGTTCAATACCGCTTGTTATGCAAGGCATAAAAAATATTACAGGCTCGCCGCAAGGTATGTATCGCGATGGCGGAATAATTGATTACCACTTTGATTTAAAAATTAATAACCCAGGCTTAATTTTATATCCGCATTTTAATTCAGAGCCAAAAGCAGGGTGGTTCGATAAAAATTTAAAACGTAAAGTATCACCACTTAATTACGATAATGTAGTGATGATCACCCCATCAAAAGAATTTGTAGCAAGCTTACCTTACGGAAAAATCCCAGATAGAAATGATTTTACCGATCTTGATGTAGATACACGTATTAAATATTGGAATACCGTTTTTAGTGAAACTGAAAAATTGGCTGAGGCGTTTGATAACAAGGTAAATAAAAATAATATTAGGTAATAGTTAAACCATAACATTCTCTTTCTGAGTTATATATCCTATTAAAGCATTGATAAGCAACACACTGATTATAATTTCTCAGCATATTCAAATCATTATAGATTGGATCATATATCACAGTCTTTTTCATACGCTTATGAACATCGATAATGTCTTTCGAGGTTGAAGTATCTATGTCTATGTATGAGAAGATATAACGAATAAAGCTATTTGAACTTAAGTTGAAATCAAAATTTATAGAATTATTATTAGTAATAGGCTCACTAAAGCCTCGATCAGATAAGGCACAAGTTTTTTCTGAATAAGTGTAAACATAAACGAATAAAAAGTTATTTTTACTTTCGAACATATCTTTAACAACATCTTCAATTAAAACTCTGCCAGTATTATTAACAGGGTTTAGTAAAAGAAAAATTATTGAAAGCCAATCCTTATATTCTTTATTAGTTATGTTATATAAATTACAGATATATGCTGAATGAGGTTGATTACCTGTTAGTATTTTCTGAAACTTTGAATTTTCTATTGGGTCTAAAGGTTGAAGATATTTCAAATCAGGAAAAGTATTTATAACTTTTCTGATTGAATGTGGGTTTCTTATGAAGTTTAAAAATTTGGTAAAAAATATATTTGTAATTTCGATAGATACGTTTCTATTATTCTCAGATATCTTTTTAAGTAATGAATTTGTATTTTGTAGTATTTTTGATTCGTATTTATAAAATAGAGATTCGAAATTATACCTAAGAGAATTATCCAAAATATCAAAGCTGAAAATATCTATATCTTTTAGGTTGTTACTTATCTTTATACCTTTTTTATTCTCTAGAGAAAACTCATAATTATTTCTATCTTTAATACTAAAACTGTAAATTTTCATATTTGAATCATTACTAGCATAAGGATTAATAGCATTTAACTTTTGCTCAGCTTGAGATATAAAGTGATGCTTTTTACTTTTATCAATTAGACTCATATGGTTACAGGAATTATAAGATGACTTAATTAGTATTATATTATAGGAATTGAAATAGAAGTCTACTACAATTACCACCCATAAATTACGGTATGTAGTTAATAAGAAAAGGGCGAAAAGCCCTTTTATATTAGTAGTTTAAGTTGATTGTAACCCTTGACAGATGGTCAGTCTTTTCTTGCACGTTCACAAGAATTATCCATCATCATTTTATTCCTATCAGATTGAATTTCGCTATATTCTTTAGACCAAAAACGACAAACTTCATCATTAGTTTTTCTTGCATTATTAATAGAATTCCGCTTTTGATTGTTAATTTTCATCATCTGATTAGCTTCATTTTTTATTTTAAGAGCCTCCGTTTGTAATCTTATTTCAGAACTTTTCCTTTCAAATTTCACTTGTTTCATCGATTCCGCCATGGCATCAGAGGCGACTTTTAGTTTATATAAGCCAATTGCTTCATCAGCTCCAAGAATTGTTAAACCAGCGAAGGTTAGTGATAAATAAAGTTTTATATAATTAATTTCCATATTTAGCTTCCTGTCCTTTGAGAAATTTCACCAATTATATTAAGTAATTGGTCTTGTAAGTCGGATAAGTATAAATCTTGAGTTTTATAGTTTTGCTTAAGAGCTTTGTACATAGATTCTGATTTTCTAGCAGACCATTTGTAGCGTTGGACTAACTGAACATCAGAGGGATTAACCTTCCCCCAAGGTGTAGACATTGTATGATCATCTACGGAAATTTTACAGTCTGCCCATGCTCCAGTAGCAGGTAAATAACCACGATAAATAATAGCCGTTAATTTCTCTACAGGTAAACTTGCTTTACCCGCTTTAATATATCGCCTTACTTGCCTTTCACTAACACCTAATTCCTTAGCTCCTTTAGCGTAGTCGTAACCAAATAAAGAAAGAAACTGTTTATGGAATTCTGATTTAAACATTGTGATTTTTACTCCTGTTAAAAAAATCTCAATGCAAAATCGGCATAAGTGTTAATTTTCGCTCCCCCCCTATTAGTATACGGGGGGAGGAGTTTTTCCTTAGCTTCTGCATTACTCTAAATTCCGTATTGGTTTATCAAGGGCGCAAGCGCGGTATTTGTGTAACTAAAGGCATGGTTTGCGCTTCGCTTGGTAACGACCGACAAACAACAATGATAAATTAATATTAGTGTACGGTCTACATGGCTACGCCATTAAAATCTATTCAGCATTTTTTTTAGCATAAGTTAAAAGAACCTCAAGCAAATCATGTTCACGAGAAAGTGAAATAAGCTCTTGCTCTAAATCATTTAGCCTTACTGGTTTAGTTGGTAACTTTTTTGGCCTTCCTGCACCTTCACGTGCTCCACCCCAATATTCATTTTTATACATAATTGCCTCTAATTATTAGCCTGGTATTTGGTTAATGTAAAATAAATCAAATTCCAGGCATATGAATAATGTAACAACAATCAAATGCCAGGATAAAAGAAAGGCTGTTAAATAATCAGCTACGCTCAGGCTTCGCTTGGCTGATTATTTTAAACGGCTTATAAAGATGATAATAAAGAAACGTTTGCAGTTTCTTGTTTTTCACTGACTGGCTGGTCATAAGGGTTGGGTGTGCAAAAAGCACGGTATTCAAAATCGCCTTGGGTTATTAAAACATTACAGGGGCTAATATATTTCATAGTAAAACCCATTCCCATTAGTTCATATGAATCAATACTAAAAACCCCATACCTATCTGTAATAAATTCAAATATAAATTCCCTCGTTGTTGTGTTAGTTCTTCGAACCTCTTGAACAGCAGTAACAAAAACATCCTTAGGACTGTAAGGTAATTCTAAAAGAATAGGTTCATTACTGCGAACCGAAACAAAACCATGAGTAGTATTAGAAATAATATCTTTCTGATTATTCTCAGTGCTTTGAGCAACGGATTCTTGCAAATGCTCCATATTTGTTTCATCACCGGAAAAATACCAAAACCAATAACATATGCAAAAAAAGATAGCAGCAACTGGAAAGGCAAAAACAGGACTGTATAAGAAATTTTTACCTTGTCCTTTTGTAACACCTCCGGTAGCTGTCGACTTGTAACACTTGTGTACTTCGATTGGGATTTTCTTCCAGACAATGGTACTGGATTTATTTGGAGTTTTTCCGTCAAGTTTTGGGTTGTGATCGAATATTCTTGGTCGTCTATTGTAGTAAGGGACGGCTGCGAGTCCATCGAAATATTTGTGTGCGTAGGCGTATTGGCTAACGTTTCTAATATATTTGTGGACGCTGGTAATATCGGGGGTACAAACGATAATGTCCCAGTTGTATTTTCTATGTCGCATGTAACACTCTTTGAGTGTTTTGGGATAAATAATGTAGCCATGTTCGTTAAATAACTCCCTGCCTAAGTCGTCAGTATCGCCACTAGTTAAATTTTCAGGTTTAAATTTTTCTAGTTGCTCGTAATGATATTCATACCAGTAATCGGGTATCAAATCTTTATAAGTATCAATATGTTTATAATTACAAGATTCAGGTTTAAAAGTTGCCTCGGTTGGATAAACATCTTGCACTTCATCAATTAAAACTAAAGCGCCCGTTGGCATCCAGTGATACCAATTCCGCCACAAACTTTGACCTTCTGAATTTTGTGAAGATAGCCGCCACAATTGTGCTGATTCTGGGAATGTCTCTTGTAATTCTGTTTCTATTTCTTCGAGCGGTAAAATACCCTCAATATTAGTGACAACGAGACGACCTTTTCTAAGGGCTGGCAACACTTCAAACCACGTGGCACTAGCAGATTTAAAAGAGCCTGGAGCGCCATGAAAAATTGAACTAGCCATTAAAAAAACCTCATTACATATCTAGCCACAAAAGCTTGAATAATTATATTCAAACCATCAAATAACCTCATATCAACTAAAGCAGCTTGAACATCTTGTGGTAAAGCAGTTGCAGCATTGGCAATTTGTGAACCTACTTCAAAGCTTTCTAATATCGTTTTTGCAACAGACCAAGATAGTTTAGCGGCTTCAATTTGAGCGTTGATTTTAAACAAAACAACTTTTTCTAAAATGTAAGCTACTGCACGTTGAAAAAAACTAGGTATATCATTATCAAAAAAATCCCAAATATCTTCTATAAAATTACTAGCTGTTGTTGCAGCAGCTTGAATACCTTGCCCAACTTCGACAGGTTCGTCAGCACCAAAGACCACGAAAGGTGCAAAAATCAAAATAAGGAATAGTGTTTTTTTAATCATCGTTCATTACTCCCAAGAATAATATATAAAGCAGACATGGTAGAAATCAATAAAATAGCAGGTGCAAGCATTTGAAAAAAAATAGCAAAACGTGACAAACCCAAATCTACAGTTACGCCTTTTATAGTTTCGTTACGTTCTTCATAACCCCCAGATAGATTAGGATTAATATCAAAAATACCACTCGATTCATTTTTAACAAGTTCGATATAATCTAAAAATTCTGTTTTCTTTTCTTCTATCTCAGCGCTAACTTGTGCCAAATCTTCGTCAGTAAAAATACCATTCAAACCTCCCTCTTTTCTTACGCCTGAAATAGTAAAATCAGTAGGTTCTGTATTTTCTTCAATTTCTTCCAGTAAATCATTTCCCTTTTGTGAGTCAGATTTAAGACCTGCTAATAATTCATTTGAGGTTTGTATTTCTTGGGCAACACGATCTAAACGTTCATTATTAGATTCAGTTGCAGTATTTAGATTATTATTAATAGCATCTAAATTCTGGTTTATTTTATTTGTTGCATCCAAGGTGTCCTGAGATTCGCTAGGGTCAGTAGGGTCAGGGTCAGGAGTCGGATTTGGGTCAGGAGTCGGATTTGGGTCAGGAGTCGGATTTGGGTCAGTCGGGTCAGTTGGGTCAGTCGGGTCAGTCGGGTC